>JBILPY010000492.1:0-3835 GCA_044373575.1 Prosthecobacter sp.
ACTCGCTACCAACGTCTCCGGTCAGGCCGTGATTGATGAAGCAGGCTACAAACTCATCCAGTTCGACGACGGGCATGAGGAGTTTTACAAGACGAGCACCGACACGAATGAAGCCACGACTTTGCTTGGAAATGTGGGCATCACTTCCACGGATCAGGCGGCCTTTGCAGCGCTGAAGCTCCAGCTTCCGGCAGCCATGGGCATCAGCACGCCAGACACACCGCTGATCTCCTCATGGTTCACACAGGACACGGGTGAGTATGCCCGCATCTACCCGACTTTGGCGGATCTGAACAGCGGCACCACGGTCACGACCTGGAGTCGCGGCACGGGCGTGCAAGCCACTCCCACTTATGCAGGCGTGCATCAGATCGATTACTCGGCGAACTGGGTGTACATCCACACCACAGGTCTCGCCAGCCACATCATGGGGCCGTGGTATCTGAATGCGGCGAAGACGAATCTCTTCCCGAACTACCCATCCAACACAGCCAGGATTTACCGCTTCCCACGCACGCCGACGATCCCTGGCACCAAGAGCGGCACAGGACTCGGCGATACCGGACGCATGGTGAATGGCGTGTCGATGTTTGATTCGCGCGATGCCTTCTCCTACTCGACTGCCAATGCTGCCGATGCCACGCCCGGCGGCAGCTTTACCGGAGACGGCATCTGGAATCGTGATGGCTATCACAACGAAGGTGTGACCTTTGACAATGCCCTCGCGCATCAAGCTGGGAATAATTATCACTACCACGCGCAGCCCATCGGCCTGCGTTATCAGCTCGGAGATCACGTGGACTACAACCCGGCCTCCAACACCTACACTGAGAGTGCCTCCGCTATCACGAAGCACTCTCCTATCGTCGCCTGGGCTGCCGATGGCCTGCCTGTTTACGGCCCGTATGGCTACTCCTCACCCATGGATGCCAACAGCGGCTTGCGGCGCATGGTCAGTGGCTTTGTCTCGCGAGATGGCACGAATGGCACCACGAATCTCGCCACCACAGGTCGCACCACCTTGCCAGCCTGGGCAGCGCGTGTGCAGGCTCGCTCAGCCACATTGGCTGCGAATCAATACGGCCCCGCCGTCGGCACAGGCTTCCTGCTCGGGCATTACATCGAGGACTTTGATTACCTCGGCGATCTCGGCTTCACGCAGGGCACGCACTTTGATCTCAATGAGCAGAACGTCCGCTTCTGCGTCACGCCGGAGTATCCCGCCGGAACCTGGGCCTACTTCACCACGATCAACGCCAATGGCACGCCGGCATTCCCCTACACCACCGGCAGGCAGTTCTATGGCAGCCCCACGGGCAGCACCGTGACCAGCATCACCGAAAGTGTGACCACAGCCTATGTGGGCGGTCCTTTTAAAAGTGATAGCGCCGATGGAGCGAGTGTGAGTGGCAATGACGTGACGCTGACTTGGAAAGCCGTCGAAGGCGGCGTCTATGCAGTCGAGGCTTCCGAGAACCTCAGCACCTGGAGCACCATCAGCACCGGCAACGTCGCCACAGGTGATGACGCTGGCAGTGCGACTGAAGTCGGCGGCGCTTTGACTCCTTCGGGTCGGCGATTCTACCGCGCTGTGCGCAGCGGACTATCCACTTATGACAAAACAGGATTCGCTGGCACCGTTGCTTCCTCCAGTGCGCCAGTCGGTGGCGGAGCCAATACCGTCACGCCAAACTCCGGCGCGCGTGGCACGTCGGTCAGCGTCGTCATTGAGCTTCCCACACCGCTTCCACCAGCCAATGTCGGCGTCACTAGCATCACCTTTGGTAGCGGCACAGGCATCACCGTGACTGGCATCACACGATACAGCCAGACACTTATCACCGCGACGTTTACCCTTGCCGCTGGAGCTAGCACCGGTGCTCGCAATGTCATCGTTACCTACAATGGCGGTGTCAGTCGCACGATCCCGAATGGCTTCACGGTGAATTGATCTCATGCGCTGCCTACTCGCCATTTTTGCACTTTTGACCGCAGTTCATGCGGCGGAGCTGACGGTCAAGCTGGAGCCGATGTGGGACAATAAGCAGCTCGTGTTGGATGACGTCAGTTTGACGAACTCGGCGCAAAACAAGCTCTCACTGACCCGGCTGGCCATGCTGCTGTCTCATGCGCAGCTTCAGCGTGCTGATGGCCAATGGATCGGCGCGCAGGACTGGGTGGCCTTTGTCGATGTGGCGAAGCAGCGCCTCAGCTTTTCACTCAATGGCATCCCAGCAGAGCGCTTCACCGCCTTTCGTTTCGATCTTGGTCTCGATGAAGCCATGGACAAAGCCGACGCCGCGAAGTGGCCCGCCAGCCATCCGCTGAATCCGGCCGTGAATGCCCTGCACTGGAGCTGGCGTGGACAGTATGTCTTCCTCGCTCTGGAGGGACGCTATCAGCAGGCTGATAGGCAGCTCGGTGGTTATTCCTATCATCTAGCCGGTCAGCCATGTCGCGGCACTGTCGAGGTGCCAGTCGAGCTCGATCTACGCAGCGATCTCGTGCTCACGCTTTCTGTTCATGCTGATCGGCTTTTCACCGCGCAGAATCTCATCGACATCGCCGCAGCGGACTCGACGCACTCGGGCGAAGATGGCGGACTCGCCGAACGCATCGCCGACAACGCCGTGCAAGCTTTTGGCATCGTGAGGCTTGAGCCGGACCTCACACCGAAGCAGGTCGAGAAAGGAAACGAGGACTGGAAGCCCAAGATGCTCGCCCATCGCCTGCCTGCACACTTTCCCGCCACGGAGTTTCCAAAGGATAACCCGCTTACCGAGGCTGGCATCGACCTCGGTCGTCGGCTTTTTCACGACACACGACTCTCCATCAACAACACGCAATCCTGCGCCAGTTGCCACCTCGCCAGCACCGCCTTTTCAGATCCACGGCGCTTCAGTCTAGGAGCCGAAGGTCAGATCGGCAAACGACAGGCCATGCCACTCTTTAACCTCGCCTGGAAGCCCGCCTTCTTCTGGGATGGCCGTGCCAAGACGCTCAGAGAGCAGGTGCTTATGCCCATCCAAGATCCCGACGAAATGCACGAATCGCTGGATCATGTCGTGAAGAAGATCACCGACCTCTCGCCGAGCTTTGAAGCCGCCTTTGGCACCTCCGAAATCGCCTCAGACCGCATCGCGAGAGCGTTGGAGCAGTTCCTCCTCACGCTCATCTCTGGCGACTCAGCCATGGATCAAACCCTCACGAAAGGACGCAGCCTCACCGAGCAAGAACAACGCGGCTTCCAGCTCTTCTTCACCGAGAGCGATCCCGCTCGCGGCATCCGAGGGGCCGACTGTTTCCACTGCCACGGCGGAGCCCACTTCACGAATCACCAGTTTCTGAACAACGGCCTCGATGACAAAATCACGCTGAAGGATGAGGGACTCGCACGAGTAACCGGAAAGCCTGCCGACAAAGGCAAATTCATCGTCCCTAGCCTCCGCAACATCGCCCTCACCACGCCCTACATGCACGACGGCCGCTTCGCCTGGAGGAAGTCATCGACCACTACGACCATGGCTTGAAACGCAGCTCCACCCTTGATCCCAACCTCGCAAAGCACCTCCGCTACAATGGCCTGCAACTCACGAAAGAAGACAAAGCCGCCCTCGTTGCCTTCTTGAAAACGCTGACGGATGAGGGGTTTGGGAAAACAGGCGCAAAGTGAGGTTTGGAAACTTTTACCATCCCTTCACAAATCTCCGGGTCTGACGACATACGGCCTTAACACAGGGGGAGTCTGTTGTGTGTGTGACAACGCTGGTTCGTGCCAGCAACGCCACGTTCCGAAAATCAAAACCACATCAGACGATGAAAACGTACAACCATC
>JBILPY010000105.1:0-10577 GCA_044373575.1 Prosthecobacter sp.
CATCAAGAAACAACCTGGCTACTGATGACTGAAACGATTCAGATCGGGGAGATTTCGATTCAGGTGACCCGCAAGGCCATCAAGAACGTCCATCTCTCCGTCCATCCGCCGGAGGGCCGAGTCACGCTGGTCGCCCCGACTGCAACCCGACTCGACGTGGCCCGTGCCTACGCCATTTCCAAGCTGGGGTGGATTCGCCAGCAGCAGGAGAAGCTGCGGGGACAGGCGCGCGAAACGCCACGCAAGTTCATCGAGCGGGAGAGCCACCAAATCTGGGGCCGCCGCCACCTGATGACGATCCAACACGCCGATGCGAAGCCATGCGTCAGACTCGATCACAAGCGTATCACCCTGACCGTTCGTCCAGGTGCTGATGCTGAGAAGCGAGCCGAGGTGATCCACGAGTGGCACAAGTCTTTGCTTCACGAGGTCGTTCCTTCGATCATCAAGAAATGGCAGCCCAAGCTTAAGGTGCATGTGGCGAGCTATTTCCTCCAACGGATGAAAACCAAGTGGGGAAGCTGCAACCACCGCGCCGGACACATCCGCCTTAACACCGAACTGGTGAAGAAGCCGAAGGACCTGCTCGAATACGTCATCGTGCATGAGATGGTCCACATGCTGGAGCCCACGCACAGCGAACGGTTCATCACCATCCTTCAGAAGCACTACCCGACTTGGCGGGAAGCACGGGCCGAGTTGAACGAACTGCCGCTGAGTGCCGAGGTGTGGAGGGAATAAGAAGAAGCTATGCTCGGACAATAGTGAAGCGAGCTGATGCCTCCCTACCCGCGCATCAGGAGGCCGGCGATGCAGGCGGTGCAGTAGCAGGCGAGCAGGCCGCCGATCATGGCTTTGAAGCCGAGGCGGGCGAGATCGGCCCGACGGGACTCGGCCAGGGCGCCGATGCCGCCGATCTGGATGGCGATGCTGGCGAAGTTCGCAAAACCGCAGAGGGCGTAGGTGGTGATGGCGACGCTGTCGGGATGGAGGCCCTGGGCTTTGCTGAGGCTGAGGTAGCCGATGAATTCATTGAGCACGATGCGCTCCCCAAGGATGCTGCCGATGGCCTGACAGTCGTCCCAGGGGATGCCCATGAGCCAGGCGAAGGGGGCATTGACCCAGCCGAGGAGGGTTTGCAGGGGCCTGGGGTCGGCGATGCCGAGGCGGGCGAGGGTGAAGGAGAGGAGGTAGTTCGCCATGGCCACGAGGGCGACGAAGGCGATGAGCATGGCCATGACATTGAGGGCGAGCTTCATGCCATCGCTGGCCCCCTGGCAGACGGCGTCGAGGCCGTTGACGGTGTCCCGCTGGATGTCCCGGCTGGTGCCGTGGGCGGTGTCGCTGACCTCGGTCTCGGGGAGGAGGATCTTGGCAAAGAGCAGGGCGGCCGGGGCGCTCATGACGGAGGCGGTGAGCAGGTGGCCGGGGGAGATGCCAAAGGAGACGTAGGCGGCGAGGACGCCCCCGGCGATGGTGGCCATGCCGCCGATCATGAGGGCGAGCAGTTCGCTGCGGGTCATGGTGGCGAGGTAGGGCTTGATGACGAGCGGGGCCTCGGTCTGGCCCATGAAGATATTCGCGGCGGCGGCGAGGCTCTCACTGCCGCTGGTGCCCATGACGCGGCGCATGATCCAGGCAAAGACGCGGACGACGGCCTGGAGGATGCCGTAGTGGTAAAGCAGGGAGGAGAGGGCGGAGACGAGGACGATGGTGCCGGTGACGGTGACGGCGAAGAGGAAGGCATTGTCCGGCCCCCATTTTTCGGTCATCAGCTTTTCGTTGGCCAGAGGGCCGAAGACCATGCTGACGCCTTCATTGGAGAAGCTCAGCAGTCTGCGGAAGGCATCGTCCATCTTGCCAAAGAACCAGCTCCCGGTCTGAGTCCGCAGGATCATCCAGCCGAGGATGAACTGGAGCAGGAGACCGGAAAGGGCGGTGCGCCAGGGGAAGTGGCGGCGGTTTTCAGACAGCGCCCAGGCAAGACCGATGAAGACCAGGATGCCGAGGAGACCGAGCCCGTGATTCATGGAAGGATGAAGTCAGCGGGGGAAGGGGTGGCACTGCCAGATGCAGGACTACTGGATGCCTGCGCGGCCAGTACTAGGTGCCGAGCCTTGGATCTTGCTTTGCTCCTGGAGCCGATTCCAGTCCTCGACGGACAATTCCTTGGCGTGCATCCGCTCCTTGTAGGTCACCATGGCAACGAAGCAGGCCACATCGGCGACGAGGATGATCATGGCGATGGTGATGCCGTATTTTTTCAGGCTCTCGTCGATGACTTTGTTTTTGTTCACGGAGAACTCTTCCCCCTTGGAGAACATGGATTGGAAGAGTCGGCGCCACTGGCGGGGTTCACGCGCCACGCTGAACGACCACACGAAGAGTGCGGTCAGTGCGATGCAGGCGATTTGGTAGGTGAGGGGAAATCGTTCTTCCATGACGATGCCGTTGAGCGGCGCCGATGGAATAGAGTGCTCCGCTACGGATGGCAATCACGATTCCATCAGACGCCTATAAAAGAATCTTCAGCCGGGATGGCCCCAGGGGTCAGTAGGGTCATCGCCATGGGCCGCTCATCAGGCCATGATGGGGGTCTGGCCTTGCTCCCATTCGCCCGGCGTGTTCAGATTGGCAAAGAGTGGCATCTCCTCTGCGCGCAGCTCGCGAATGCCAGCGAGGTCCAGCGCCACACATTCCTCGATCAGCCTTTGCAGGCCGCGCTCACCTCTGGCGAGCCGCCTTTCCATCACCGGCAGCATCGCAGGCACATAGCAGGCGGCCATCGGCTCGATGCCCTGCGCGGAGCGGAAGAACAGCGCCCTTCCGGCAGTGCCCCTGGCAAGCAGCTCCTGGCGCAAAAACTCCGGCGTCATGAAGGGCATGTCCACCGCCAGAACCACCAGAGGCAGTGCGGTCAGACGAAGGGCACGCTCCACCGCCCCCAGCGGCCCCTGCTCATCCCCCGCCGGATCAAAGAGCCACTCCCATCCGGGCAAAGTCGCCTCGTCCTGCAATCGCTGCTCCTCACGACAAGCCACCAGGCAACGGCTTGCGTCCATCAGCGTCAGCCGCTGCATCTGATGCTGCCAAAGCGGCCTGCCCTGCCATTCCAGCCTTGCCTTGTCCCGCCCCATACGCCGCGAATGTCCGCCTGCGAGCAGCAGCACGGCAAAGGGCGGCGAGGGTAGGGAAGACATGGCGGAGGAGGGTTCATCAGAGAAGGCCTCCTGGGTGCTCTCAAGCGGCGAAGGTATCTTCGGCCGGAGTGGCGCCTGGGGTCAGTTTGGCCCGGCCATTGGCAGCGAGGTGACTGAGCATGTGCCAGGCGTCTTCGGCATCGATGCCCACTTTCGCGGCCAGAGCTTCGGCGGTGGCGGCGGTGCCGGTCAGGGCGGCGAGGACGGCGGACATCTGCTGGAGGAAGTCGGTGGCGGCTTTCTTGCCTGCCTCGACGCCGGGCTGGTGGTAGGCGTTCACATTGACGAGGGTGGCGTAGAAGCTGACGGCGCGCTCGAAGAGGCCGACGAGCAGGCCGAGGCTGAAGGCGCTGACTTCGGAGATGGTGAGGGTGATGGACTCGCGGCCTTTATCGGCGAGCGCCTTGCGGGTGCCACGAAGGAAGCCCTGGAGGTAGTCGCCGCTGGTGTAGCCGGGCTCGACCTCAAACCCGACGGTGTCGCGATCTTTGGAGACCTCGATGAAGGTGGCGAAGAAGTTGTTCACGCCATCGCGGAGCTGCTGCACATAGGCGTGCTGGTCGGTGCTGCCCTTGTTGCCATAGACGGCGATGCCCTGGTTCACGACGTTGCCATCGAGATCATGCTCCTTGCCGAGGGACTCCATGACGAGCTGCTGGAGGTATTTGGAGAAGAGCACGAGACGGTCTTTATAAGGCAGGACGACCATGTCCTTGAGCCCCTTGCCCTTGCCCGCGCTGTACCACATGAGGGCGACGAGCATGGCGGCGTTTTCCTTGGCCGGACGGCTGCGCGTCTCGGCATCCATGGCGGCGGCTCCGGCGAGGAAGCCTCGCACGTCCACCCCCTGAAGAGCAGCGGCGATGGTGCCGACGGCGCTCATGACACTGGTGCGTCCGCCCACCCAGTCCCACATGGGGAAGCGGGCCATCCAGCCCTGGGCGATGGCGTATTTGTCCAACTCACTGCCGGGGCCGGTGACGGCGACGGCGTGCTTGGCGAAGTCGAGTCCGAGCGCCTTGTAGGCAGCGGCAGCTTCCAACATGCCGTTGCGGGTTTCTTTGGTGCCGCCTGACTTCGAGATGACGAGGGTGGCGGTGGTGGCGAGCTCCGCGCCGATCTGGGCGGCGATGCGGTCCATGCCATCGGGGTCGGTATTATCAAAGAAGGAGATCTCCAGCGGTGGATTCGCAGGCGTGATGGCCTGGGCGACAAGCTGAGGGCCCAGTGCCGAGCCACCGATACCGACGACGAGCACGCGGGTGAATTTCTGCCCGTTCGCGGCGGTGATGGCGCCGCTGTGGACATCGGCGGCGAACTTCAGCGTGGCTTCGAGTGTTTCGTCGATCTCCGCGCGCAGTTCGGCGGGAGCGAGGGAGGAGTTGCGCAGCCAGTAGTGGCCCACCATGCGGCCTTCATCAGGATTGGCGATGGCTCCGGCTTCGAGGTCCTTCATTTGGGCAAAGGCTTTCTCGATGGAAGGAGCCATGGAGTCGAAGAGGCTCTCCTCAAAGGCCATGCGGCTGATGTCGATGCTGAAGCCGAGCTGGGGGTAGCGGACGAAGAACTTCTGAAAACGGGTCCAAAGAGAAGAGGTGGTGCTCATGAGGTGGGAGATACGGATGAAGCACGCCCCCTGCCAGGACGCAACCCGCGTTTGCCCAGCCTATCGCTCCAGTGCATGAAATGCCTGCATGGAGTGGGTGACCCGCGTTTGTCACCCTGCCAGGTTCACTTCATGCAATCCTTCGGGGGGTGAACCAAGGTGTGCCATATCGAATCCAAGCAAAGGGCTGCCCCGCCCACGGAAAGACGACCTGACACATCTGACAGTCTGGATCAAGAACTGGCCAACTGCCGACGTAGGTTTCGAGTCATGTCTCCACGTCTCTTCTGCCTTTTTGTTTTCCTTGCCGCCTCGGCCTCCGCTCAGCAGGTCACGCTGCCGTTGCCCCGCTTGCTCACCGTGATGCCGATGGGCGGACAGGTGGGCACGAATGTCGAAGTCACGATCACCGGTGAAAACATCGAGGATGTGACCGAACTGACCTTCTCCACCCCGAAGGTCACCGCGAAGCCGGTCGCCGGAGCAGCGAACAAGTTCGCTGTCAGCATCGCGCCGGATGCGCCGGTGGGTGTCTATGATGCGCGGGTGCTGTCGCGGCTGGGTGTGTCGTCAGTGCGGGCGTTTTCAGTGAACAAGCTGCCTGAAGTCGTGCGCACCAAAGCGAACAACAGCGTGGAGACAGCGATGGCGCTGCCCGTGGGCACGATTTGCAATGCGACGATGACCAAGCGGGCGGTGGATTTTTATTCCTTCCAAGGCGTGAAGGGCCAGGCCGTCGCCATCGACTGCGCGGCGGTGGGTATTGACTCGCGGCTCACGCCGGTGCTCATCCTCGCGGATGGCAAAGGCGCGGATCTCAAAGTGAACCGCACGGGCGGCATCATCGACTTCACACCGCCTGCCGATGGCGCTTACATCATCAAGGTGAGCGATCTCACCTATCAGGGCGGCGAGCGTCACTTCTATCGTCTCGCACTGCAAAACAGCCCTGCGCAGCCACAACCGCAGACGGCGACAGTCAGCTCGATGTCATGGCCGCCAGAGGGGCTCGCCGCGACTGCTCCAGCCAAAGAAACCGAGCCGAACAACAAGGATGCGCAGAAGATCGCGCTGCCCTGCGACATTGCGGGTGCCTTCTATCCCGCTGCGGATGTGGACACCTTCGAGTTCGCCGCCAAAAAGGGCGAGATTTGGTGGGTGGAGGTCGCCAGCGAACGTCTTGGGCTGAACACCGATCCCTTCGTGCTCGTGCAGCAGGTGAAGGACGGCAAATTCACCGATGTGGCCGAACTCTATGACATCGCACCGCCGATGAAGACCACCAGCAATGGCTACTCCTACGATGGCCCGCCTTACGACGCCGGTTCTCCGGATGTGATGGGCAAGTTTGAGATTAAGGAGGACGGCACCTACCGCCTGCAAGTGCGCGACCTCTTCGGTGGCACTCGCACTGACGCGAACAATATCTATCGACTCATCGTTCGTCAGGCCATGCCCGACTTCGCGCTCGCCGCATGGGCCGTTCACATGACGCTGCGTAATGGCGACCGCGCCTCGCTTTCCAAGCCGATGTCCCTCCGTCTGGGCGATTCGCGTGCGTTTGAAGTCGCGGTGCAACGCCGCGATGGCTTCGATGGCGAGATCGAGATCACCATGGAAAACCTGCCACCGGGCGTCAGCGCCGCCGGTTTAAAGATCGGCAAGGGCAAGCCTTACGGCCACCTCATCCTCACGGCGGATGAAAAAGCCCCGCGTGGCTTCTCGCTCGCGAAGATCATCGGCAAGGCCGTCATCGGTGGAAAAGAGGTCGTGCGGCCCGTGCGCGTGGCGAGCATGGAATGGCCCGTGAAGGACGCGAAGGGAGAGATCCCCGCCCCGCGCCTCATGGCGGATATCCCTGTCTCCGTCACCGATTCCGAGCAAGCACCGCTGACCATCGCGCTCGCCGAAAACAAGGTCTTCGAAGCCAAGGCGGGCGAGACGCTGAAGATCCCGCTCAAGCTCACCTGGCGCAATGAGTTCAATGGTACCTCGATCAAAGTGAAGGCCTACGGCGAAGGCTTCAGCGCCATCAAGGAGTTCGACATTCCGCTCAAGGCTGCCACCCACGAGCTGGTGCTCAATCTCGCCGAGTTGAAGATCGCTCCGGGCGATTACACCTTCGCTTTGCAAAGCCTAGGCATCTGCAAATACCGCTACAACCCTGCAGCAGTGCCTTTGGCCGAAGCCGAGCAAAAGAAAGCCGAACAACTGCTCGCCGCTGCTGCCACCGAAGCCAAAAAGCTCGCCGCCACTGATGCTGAAGCAGCGAAGAAAGCCGCCGAAAAGCAAAAGCAGGCTGAAGCCGCCATGACCGCAGCCACCACGCGAATGAAGAGCGTGACGACGACGGCCAACCCAACCGACACCGTCGAGATCCTCATCTCACAGCCGATCCGCGTGAGCGTGAAGCCCGCAGTACCCACAACCGCCAGCAAGTGATGAAACAGCACGCCTTCCTCGCTCTTCTTTGCTCCTCGGCAACCGCCCTGGCTGCCGATCTGGATTTCTACAAGGATGTTTATCCCTTCCTGAAAACGAACTGCATCTCGTGTCACAATAAGACGACGACGAAGGCTGATCTGAACATGGAGACGCCGGAACTGATGATCAAAGGCGGCGAGGCTGGGCCATCGATCATACCTGGGAAAAGCGCGGAGAGCCTCGTCGTGGCGGCGTCCCTGCACACGCAAGATATGGAGATGCCGCCCCCGAACAACAAATCCGGCGCGGTGAACCTGACTCCCGCGGAGATCGCGATTTTGAAGCAATGGATTGATCAGGGCGCGAAAGCGTCCGTGCAGCAGGAGCGCGCGGTGGTGCTGAAAGCCTTCTCCGCCAGCGTCGATCCGATTTACAGCGTGGCGATGACGAAAGATGGTCGTTACGCGGCCTGCGGGCGCTCCAATCAGATTTACCTCTATGATCTGGCGACGCGGCAGTTCGTGGCACAGATCAGCGATCCGGCGGAAAAGAACGGCGCGGCGCATCGGGCGCTGGTGCAGTCGCTTTCCTTCAGCCCCGACGGCACGCGGCTGGCGAGTGGCAGTTTCCGTGAAGTCAAAATCTGGAAGCTGGACATGGGCAAGCCCGTGGCAAATGCCGCAAAGTCGGTCTCAGCACCTGCGAGCGCCGACTTGATCAAAAAGATCACCACCGCAGGCAAAGTGGCCGTTTTGAGCAGCGCCATGTCCGCCGATGGCAAACAGGTCGTTACCGGCTGTGCGGATGGTTCGGTGCGCGTCTGGGATGCGGTGACGGCGAAACAAGTCATCGAGCTGCGGGGCAGCGTGGCGGCGACAAAGAAGACGGCGGAGTTGGACTGGATCATCGCGGCACAGACACTGGAGACGGCTTTCCAAAAGAGCGAGATCACGCGCATCGAAGCCCAGGACAAGGCGCTCGACGTGCTGCTGGGCAAGGCTAAGGAAGCCATCGTGACGATGAGCAAGGTGCTGCCTGAAAAGCAAAAGCTCGTACCACCCACCACCGATGCCAAAACCACCGCACAGAAGGCGGTGGATGAACTGGCAGCCAAACTTGCTGCTGCCAAGGACGCAACCGTTGAGAAGGAACTCAAAACCGCGCAGGACAAGCTGATCACCGCTAAGATGACCGAGGTGTCCGCCCTCGCCGCCGTTTCCGCTGCCGAGAGCAATGTGAAAGACGCCGAGGACGACGTAAAGCGGATCACCGATTCGAAGGCGAAGAATGCCAAGGCCGTTGCCACCGCGAATGCGGCCGTTGCCACCGCCAAAACCACACAGGACAAGGCCACCGCAGATCTCGCGGCCTTAAAGCTGGCTTTGACCAAAACGACTGCGAAGCCCATCGCCGTGTCCTTCTCCGCTGATGCGCAGCGTGCGGCGTCGATGTTTGAAGATGGCATCCTGCGAGTGTGGGCCGCCGCCACGGGAACGCCGATCGAGGAGAGCGGTGGCAACGTCGCCGCGACCACCACGATCACTGCTGCGCCTGATGGCTCGTTTGTGGCGACGAAGGCAGTCACACAAACGGTCGGCAGCACGCCGCACTGGACTTTGGAACGCAAGATCGACCCGAAGGGTCTCTTCGCTGACCGCGTGAACGCCGTGCGCTTCAGTCCCGATGGCAAGACGCTCGCCACCGGCGGAGGCGAGCTGTCCCGCTCCGGCGACATCACCCTCTTCGATGTAGCAACCGGCAAAGCCACGCAGACGTGGAAGGAAAAGCACACCGACACAGTTCTTTGCCTCGATTTCTCGCCCGATGGCAAACAACTCGCCTCCGGTGCTGCCGACAAGATTGCCCGCGTCACCGACATCGCCTCCAGCAAGCAGGTGAACCTCTTCGAGGGCCACACGCATCACGTCATGGGCGTCGCCTTCCGAAGCGATGGCCGCGTGCTTGCCACCGCTGGCGCGGACGGTGTCGTTTCGACCTGGGACATGATCATCGGCGAGCGAAAGAAGAAGATCGAAGGCTGGACCAAGGAAGTGACTTCCTTGCAGTTCATCGGTGCCACCAATCAGATCGTGACAAGCGCTGGCGACAACCGCGTCCGCATCGTCACCGACGACGGTGCGGAAGTCCGCGCCATGGCCAATCTCCCCGACTACATGCAAGCCGCCGTCAGTGTCCCCAACGGGAGCGCCATCATCGCCGGAGGCGAAGACAGCCTGCTGCGCGTGTGGGATGGCGCGGGCAAGGAGCTCGTGGCGTTTGGCGCGAAGTAGTCGTTCTCAGAGATAAAGCAGAGCATCTCAGCCCGTAGGTTTTCACACATGTCCTCCATCATTCAGCCCCCATCACTCGTTCGCTGCGCCGGTCCTTTGTCGCGCCGCAGCTTCATGCAGTTCGGTTTGACCGGCATGGCGACGCTGAGCTGGCCCGGCCTGCTCAAACTGCGTGCGGCGAACGCGGCCCTGCCGAAGAGCGAGCGGAAATCCATCATCATGGTCTGGTTGCCGGGCGGGCAATCGCACATCGATACTTATGATCCGAAGCCAGACGCCAGCAGCGAGTATCGCGGACCGTTCAAGACGATCAGCACGAAGATCCCAGGAACGCATTTCACCGAACTGCTGCCAATGAGCGCAAAGATCGCGGACAAGTTCACCGTGCTGCGCTCGATGAATCAAACCGCAGGCGGTCATCCGGCAGGCACGATGCAGATGTTTTCCGGCGACAAGGATACTCGTGACAAGCCCAAGCCGCGCCTCCCAGATTGGATGTCCGTGGCGCATTACCTGCGCGCGAAAGAAGGCGGACGCACCAACCCGCTTCCAAACTACATTGGTGTACCAGCGGCGTCGGGTGAATACTCCAGCCCCGCTTATCTCGGCGATGCCTACGCGCCCTTTGCGGTGAGTGATGATCCCAATCGCCCGAACTTCCAGGTGCCGAACATCGGTCTGGCCGACGAGTCGGAAAATCGCCGTCTCAGCGACCGCATCGTGCTCCGCAAGAGTCTCGACAAGATGGAGCGTGCCTTTGATCGCGAGGGCGAACTCGGCGCTCTCGATGAGTTTGAATCCCAAGCCGCTACTTTGCTGACGAATCCGCAGACACGTGATGCCTTCGATCTCAGCAAAGAAGATCCAGCAGTTCGTGACCGCTATGGCCGCAATCGCTGGGGCCAGCAGTTGCTCCTCGCGCGTCGTCTTGTCGAATCCGGCGTCGAGATCGTCACCAGCAGCCTCAGCGGCCCGCTCTGCGGCCGCGTGAATAACTGGGACGACCATGCGGTGAACCAGCACCAGTTCGAAGCGCTGCGCTTCCGCATGCCGACC
>JBILPY010000072.1:0-12510 GCA_044373575.1 Prosthecobacter sp.
TATGCCAAAGATCAGCCCACGAAGACCTACTTGCGCGATGCGATGGTTGCCATGCTGGCCAGCAATGCACCGGAGATCGCCGCCACGACAGCACCGGGCTGTGCTTTGGATCTGAAAAAGGCGACCTCCATCGCGCAGACCAGCGTCACCTACCATCACCAGATCGAGCGCATCATGCAGGCGAACTGCCTCGAATGTCATCGCAAGGGTAGCGTCGGCCCCTTCAGCCTGGAGACTTATGAAGATGTCATCGAGAACGCCGGCATGATTCGCAAGCAGGTCGAGCGCGGCGTCATGCCGCCGTGGTTTGCCGCCGAGCCACCCGCTGGCCAGGACACGCCATGGATCAATGACTGCTCCCTCTCCAAACAAGACAAGAGCAACCTCCTCACCTGGCTCGCCAGCAACCGCCCAAAGGGCAATCCAGCTGATGCCCCAGCGAAGCTCGTCTTCCCCGAGCAATGGGTTCTCGGCGAGCCCGATGCCATCGTGCAGCTACCGCGCGCCGTCTCCATCAAGGCCGAAGGCACCATGCCCTACCAGTTCCTCACTGCTGACACCGACTTCCCCGAAGACCGCTGGGTGAGCGGTTACGAGATCCTGCCCACCGACCCGAGCGTCGTGCATCACGTCATCGTGCAGGTTCACAAAAAAGGCAGCAAGGCGCGGGATCGCGGCGAAGGAGCCGAGGGATATTGGGCAGCCTACGTGCCTGGAAATACACACAATCACTGGCCCGAAGGCTTCGCCAAAAAACTCCCCGCTGGTGCGACGGTGAGCTTCCAGATCCACTACACCCCAAACGGCAAAGCCACGCAGGACCAGCTCAAGATCGGCCTCCACTTTGCCAAAGAAACACCCAGCTACATCGTCCACACCGCCGCCGTCACGAACACTCGCCTCAGCATCCCGGCGGGCGCGGCCAACCACGTCGAGGTCAAAGAGCAGACCGTCCCCTTTGACATGAAGGTCCTCGCCTACATGGCCCACATGCATGTGCGTGGGAAAGCCTACAAATTCGAGGTCACCAAGCCCGACGGCAGCCACGAAGTCCTGCTCGACATCCCCCGCTACGACTTCAACTGGCAGCTCCGCTACAACTACGCCCAGCCCCGCCTCCTCCCACGCGGCAGCAAGGTCAAGACCACCGCCATCTTCGACAACAGCGACAAAAACCCCGCCAATCCCGACCCGACAAAAACCGTTCGTTGGGGCCAGCAGACCTTCGACGAGATGATGATCGGCTACATCGAATACTACACGCCCTACTCGGCGGATGTGGCGACGAGGTAAGCGGATGCATCAGGCGCAGGAGCGCACGAGATCAGCCTCGGCATTCCGGCGTTTGATAAGCCCCCTGCCGACGTCCGTGCCGCGCCAGATGCGCTCCATGGCTCGAATGCTGGCCTCAATGCTGAGAAGCCGCTGTTTCATGGTCAGTGAGCTGTCCACGATGGCATCGCGAATCAGGCGCATCTCCAGACGGCGGTCTCCTGTCATGTCACCGCCACGGTTGAATACGAGGGAGCAAAGCGCGCCCTGAACATCGCCTGGCAGGCGCTTGATCCCTGGGAAGGCTTTCAGTGTGTCCGCCTTGATCACGGGCACCGAACCCCGGAGGAAGACCTCCTCACCTTGAACTCGGGTGACGCGAATGTCCGCCAGGCCTGAAGCCAACTTTTTGGCCGCTTCACCACGCTTGCCCAAAGCCCGACTCAGACGGCCGATCTGCTCATCGCTGAGATGGCGACCCCAGTCCGAACGGAACTGGTCCAGTGACTTGTAACCAAGGTCGTAGCCAACACCTAGGCTGATACCGGAGCCACCGCCGGGCCATTTTCCAGCTTGGTCGATGCCCTCAAATTCAATGATGAGATCCAGCGCCTTCTCAGTGAGCTGCACCTCTGAAGACTCCACCACACTTGAAGCAGTGGCAGGGGAAATGGAGCTCGCTTGAGGCTCCAGCAGACCGCTGTGTACAAAACCGCGCAGGCTTTCCCCCTCAACGATGGTGCTGACCTCCCACCAGAGCGGTGCATCCTTCACCACAGCGAGACGGGTCACTAAATGACCTCGCGGCAGTCGGGCGATGATGTGGCTGTCTTTGTCAGCCTCCGGCTTCTTGCGCAGGTTCAGCGCAATGTCGTTCACCCTGAAAAGCTGCTCCGCGCTGTCAGCAGCGGAGGTCGGCGTCAGCTCGCCTTTCTTCGGAAGCGGAACTGATGGATCAGGCGCGAAAGCGAAAGGCTCCACGAAATCCTGTGAGACATAACCCTCGACTACAGCGCCTCCCAACACAGCTTTCACATGCACCCAGCCACGCTTCGAAGGCTGACCTGTGCCATCCAAAAGCATGCCATGCGGCAGACGCGCCAGGATCTCTGATTGATCGTCATCCTTCGCACGCAAACGCAGCGGATCAGCCAGCACCCGCCAGCCCTGTGCCACCAGCACGGCAACGGTAATCCTTTCCGCGCCCTGCGCAGCAGGCATGAAGGGCGACACCCCGCCCTCGATGATCTCCATCGTCACTTTGTCGCCCGACTTCAGTGCTGCGCGAATTTTGGCAAACAACCCATTGAAGGCCGCGCGGCTGTCACCCACGAAATCCACCGCCTTGGAACGGCCTGGCAGCAGGCAGCCTTCCGTATCTGTCGCAGTGTTGCCTGTGTGAATGCGGACGCCCTCATAGTTCGGCACGTCCAGCAGCAGCGGCAGATCACGCTCGAATCGTGGCGAGTGCGTGATGATCACCTCGTAAGAGCCAGCCGGTATCGCCGTCTCGCCTTTGACCTTCTCTGGGCGGACGGGATCTTCGAGGATGAAGCACTCGGATTTCCCATCAATGCTCAGTTCTCCGATAGTGCTGCGGGTCGTGTAAGTGTTACGAGTCAGTTTCAGCTTCATAAAGATATTTCAGGGTGACGTGTGTCCAGAAACGGGCTCATGGCACCGATCGTTGGAAAAAATAGACTGGCTCTGCATCAGGCCCATCGCTAGCCTTGCTGCACCTCCATGAAACCGACCGCTCTTTCCAGTCTTGCCATCCTCTTTACTACCCTGGCCTTCGCCGCTGATCCCCTGCCCGAGTTCAAAGGCAGCATCGAGAAGCTCGACCCAGCACTTGATGCGCTGCTCGATTCCGGCGCAAAGATCGAGGTGCTCGCTAGCGGCTTCAACTGGTCAGAAGGCCCGGTTTGGAAAGACAGCGGCATCGTCTTCTCCGATGTGCCGGAGAACACGGTCTTTGGCTGGAAAGAAGGCGAGAAGGCCGCCTCCGTCGTGCTCAAGCCCAGCGGCAATCTCTCCGGCGATGGCGGCCAGGGATCGAACGGACTCGCAGTGGATGCCAACGGCAAACTCGTGCTCTGCCAGCATGGCGAACGACGCATCGCAAGGCTGGAGAAGGACGGGAAGTTCACCAGCCTCGCCGACAAATTTGAAGGCAAGCGCTTCAACAGCCCGAACGACCTCGTCATCAGTAGCAAGGGCACCATCTTCTTCACCGATCCACCTTACGGCCTGAAGAAAGGCACCACGCCGGATGCGCCTTACCACGGCATCTATGCGGTGCATCCCGTCGCAGGGGCCACGTCACCCGCCATGCTGCTCATTGATGACATCAAGTGGCCAAACGGCATCGCCCTCAGCCCGGATGAAAAGACGCTGTACGTCGCCGTGTCGGACAAGGACAATACCCGCATCATGGCCTACGACCTCGGCGTCAAAGGCAAGGGCGGCATCGCTGGAGTGATCAATGGCGTCATCGTTCCGAAGCCAGCCAATGGCCGCGAAATTTTCAACGCCCAGAAGCTCAAGTCCCCCGAACGCAAAGGCGGCTGCGATGGCATGAAGGTGGACAGCCTCGGTAACATCTGGACCACCGGCCCCGGTGGCGTGCTGATCCTCGACAAGAACGGCAAGCATCTCGGCAACATCCTCACCGGCCAGGCCACCGCCAACTGCGCCTGGGGTGGCGAAGACAAGAGCACGCTCTACATCACTGCCGACATGTTCCTGCTGCGCGTGAAGACGAAGGTCAAAGGACTGTGAAAGGAATGACGAATGAGCGAATGCCGAATGACGAAAGCCTGTAAACGAGCCGCCGCTTGGCTGTTCGCAGGCTTAGTGTTGTGTTCGGCATCCCTCGTTGCGCGCGAGGTCCAGTCCCACGGCTTGATCTTTGAAAAGTGGCTGCGCGATACCTTCTTCGACGGCTATGAGCCGAAGGGTTACACGCAAAAGTGGGACATCCCCGCCAGTGCAAACTTAAATCATGGCCGCGTGCCTGTGAACCCGAAGGCGGCGAAGCACGGCACGCCCGTGGGGCTGGGCGATGCCATGCGGCAGTTCGAGATCGCGGAGCCCTTCCTCCTCATCGTCGGCTTCTGGGAGCAGGTGACGCCAAAGCAGAAGCGCTGGGTGAATGTGCAGGCACCGCTCGTGCAGCCCGAGCAATGGCGGAAGCTGTGGGGAGACATCACGCGTGCAGATTTAGAAAAGCTCATCGCTGTGATCAAAGACAAGTCGGTGTCCATCGAGGAAACTCGTGCCCAGGCCAAGCTTCTCAAAGCCCAGCCTCCCTTCGACTCTGCCATCATTGAACTGAACCCGAAGATCGACAGCAGCCAGCGCCGCCTGCAATGCAGCCTGAGCTTTGCTGCCTTCTTTGATCACCTCGCGCCAAAGGCTGAACGAGGGGAGCTGGAGAAGCCGCAGGTGTTTGGTGTGCCTTTGCCAGCGGACTTCACCTCCGCTCCACGCGTGATCACGCCAGAGGAGTGAGCCCGTCTTTGCACTGGAAAATCCCGCCTGGCACGGCGATGAACGGCAGATGCTACGTCTCCAACCCCTTTGCTTTCTCACGGCAGGCCTGCTTGCCAGCGCCTGCCCATGGTCATTGAGCGCCCAAACGCCGACGGAGCAGGCACGCGAACTGGAAAAAAGACTGCCAGCACCCAAGCCACCACAAGGGCGTGACACCTTTGAGCTTAGCGAAGCACGCCAGCAGCGTCTGCAAAAACTGCTGCCGAATGCCTGGCGGAAGCTTTCACAAAGAGAACCGCTCCATATCCTCGCACTGGTGGGAGAGCGGGAGATGCAAGTCTGGACAGAGGTGGCGGATGCGGGCGTCCTGTCCACCTTCCCTGCCTATTTCAGCCGTGAACTGGCAAACCAGTTTTTCTACACGGGCGGCATCTATGAGGCAGGAAAAAATGCCGGGGCGGATGTGCTCGCGCCCAGCCTCACCATCCGCGCGCTCTCGACCGAAGGCGGCATCGTGGATACAGCGGCGATGCTTGGCTCGGTGGCAAGGCAGTCGCCAGTGGATCTGGTGCTGATCTGCCACGGGCTGGCGGAGGCGGATTCCGGCATGTCGCCCCAGGCATTTGCCAATGCCACACGTCAGGCGGTGGAGGCCACCAAAGCACTGAAGGCAGATGTCATTCTTACTGCACCCTGGCTGCCGATGAGTGCCAAGCCAGAAACGACCCTCGGTATCACAGCCCCGATCTCGGATGCGCTCCGCGAACTCGCCGAGGAGGAAGGCTGGATGTTTGCCGACCTCGGTGACATCACCCGCCTGCTCGATCTCCCACCTTCTGATGCGCGTGACGATGCGCAGAAGTTTGATCGCTTCATCACCACCTACCGCAGCCTGTTTTATGAAAGCCAGGATGGCGTCTTCCTCCCCCGCCCCGGCCTGCAAGCGCGGCTCGGCAGCGCCTTGTTTCAAACCATGCTCGATGCCACGGCGAATGTCCCCTGGTCCATCGAAGCACCGAACGCCACCTGGCGTGAGAACGGCGCAGCCCTGGAGGCACGTTTCACGTTGATCAATCCAAGCCAGCAGAGCCAGTCCTTCACCCTCCTGCCCTTGATCGCCGGAGGCTGGAAGCCACGCGAAGTGCAGCCCGAGATCACCCTGGCAGCGGGTGCCAAGCAGACGCTCACCATTCAGTATGCGCGCAGCTCTGGCGCCTCCCTGCCAGCAGAGGAAAGCGTGACTCGCCTGCCCGTGCTGATCATCTCCGGCAAACGTGCCAGCATCGTCACGCTGCGCGCCCCTTTGCAGCCTGCGGCCATCGTGTGGAACAGCGACACTCTCTTCAATCAGGAGCAGCGCTTCGTGGCTGGCGGTCAGATCATCAACACAAGTCAGGAAGACCTCAGCGGCACCTGGCAGGCGGAGTTTCTCGGCACTCCCCTGAATGGCAAATTTGATCTCAAGCCCGGTGCGGCACATCCTCTCGACCTCGGCTTTGATCTCCCTCAAAACGGCCCGCCAGTCTCCCGCTCCCCCCTCAAACTGAGCCTCACCACTTCAGGCCTCACGCTCACCAGCACACGCGAGATCACGCTCGTGCGGAATGTCGGCCTGAATCAGCCCGTGCCACTCACACCGGCCTCGGAGAGCACGGGCAAAGTCAGTTTGGAAGTCAAAGCTGACCCTTCCCGACTCACGCTGATCTGTGATGTCAGTGGCGATGAAATGCTGCTGGATGCCGCGAGCTCTGGAGCCGCCGCATGGCAGCTCGATGTGAATCTGGATGCGCGCAGCTATGGCAAGCGCCTCGAAGCTGGAAGCACCGCCCCCCTGCGCGTCACCGGCTCCGCCGCCCCTGGCAAAGGTCATGTGCATGACATTTCCCCCTGGGCCTTTGGCACCGGATACTCCGCCGCATTTGCCGCGAAGGAATTTCAAACCACGCACACCTCCAGCGGTGGAAGCCGGCATCAAATCCAGCTCACCATCCCCCGCACCTATCTCTACCTGCACGAGTGGGCGCTGGACAATGGCAACAGTCAGTTCGGTCTCAACGTGCGTCTGACGCTGAACACCGCGCAGGGCTACCGCACCTGGTCGCTCGTGCCCACCGCCAAATCCGCCAACGATGCCGCTGCCATGGCCGTGCTGGAACTCAGCGCCAAGCCAACCCAGCGCGCGACGGTGATCCTGGAGTAACCCGCTTTCGTCATGAACGACGCCGATCTCAACTCCATGCTCAAGCGAGCTGCTTCGGCGATGCCGGGTGTGGTGCCTGCGTCGCTGGAAAGCACGATCATGGCGCGGGTAAAGGTGGATGATGGCCGGGCAAAACGCTGGCGCTCGTTTGTGCAGTGGCTGCTCCTTTTGGCCGCCATCTCCGGTATAGTCACGGCCAGCATGGTCTGCTGGTCCATGGCCTCGCGCGACACCACTCACACCGTTCCACCGACGATGAAACTTTTCCGCGAGGGCCTGCCGAAATGACCTCGCGCGCGAAGTGGCTGCTCATCTCCGTGCTCTGCTCCGTCGTCCTGGCGGGTGGCACTGCGTGGTTCGTCACCGACTGGGTGCTTCATCGCCATGGGGAGAGCCACGCGCAGGATCACACAGAGCCGGATTTCCATGCTTGGATGCATGAGCACCTCGATTTGACGCCTGAGCAGCATGACATGCTGGAGCCGATCGAAACCGAGTTCGAGCAGCAGCGCGTGCGACTGCGTGGAGAGATCCGCACGGCAGGTCTCGAGGTCGCATCGGCGATCAGTGGAGCTGATGTGAATGATGCGCGGCTCAAAACAGCGCTGGAGAGGCTGAACAAAACCCAAGGCGAACTCCAACATCTCACGCTGGAGCATTTCTTCGCCATGAAGCGGCATCTCCGCCCCGCGCAGGCCAAACGACTTCTTGAGTGGACCCATGACAGCCTTACCCGCGAGCCTTGATCTCCTCTTCATGGAGCCGGAAGCTGCCACGCACGCCAGTGTGGAGCAGCAGAAGATCCGTGCCGCCCAGGTAGGAGACATGGCCGCCTTTGAATGGATCGTGCAGCAGCATGAGGAACGGCTCTATGGCTTCTGCTGCCGCTGGCTGCGCTGCACGGAGGATGCCCGCGAGGTCTGCCAGGATGCCTTTATCCGTGCGTGGCAAGCGCTGCCCGAGTTTGAAGGTCGTGCGCGGCTCTCGACCTGGCTTTATCAGATCGCTCTGAATCTATGCCGGGATCGGGCCAAGACCCGCGCCACACGGCAGCGAGAAAATACCGTCGCACTGGATGACGAGGCGCATTCGCCCGAGTGTCCAAAACAAAGTCCAGCCGCCAGCGCCGAGTGGCAGAGCGAGATGCAAAAGCTGGAGCGTGGTCTGGCCGTGCTGCCGGAAAAACTCCGCACCGCCCTGATGCTGACGACGATGGAAGGCCTCAGCCACGAGGAATGCGCCGAGGTGCTGAACTGCTCCGTGCGGGGTGTGGAGGGCCGCCTTTACCGCGCCCGTCAGATGCTGATGCAATGGTGGGAAGCGGAGGCTTGAAACTAAATTATGGGCTCCGCTCCGGGAGGTCGTCAGATGAAGGGACCACCTCCCACTTTTGATGAAATCACGTCTCCTTTTCCTCCTCGGCCTGGCTTTGACCCCGGAGCTTTTTGCCCAATCCCCTGCCCCGACCACGGCTCCGGTGGAGTTGGAGGAAATCATCATTGATGGAAAGGCGGATGACCTGCTCGGGGTGACGGACAGTGCGACGAAGGGGCGGGCGACGCCGCGTGATTTCCTCTCAAGGCCTCTGATGCGGCGCGGGGAGATCCTGGAGACGATCCCTGGGATGATGATCACGCAGCACGCGGGCGGCGGGAAGGCGAACCAATACTTCCTGCGTGGCTTCAACCTGGATCACGGCACGGACTTCAGCATCAGCCTGGAGGGGATGCCTCTGAACATGCGCACTCATGCCCACGGCCAGGGCTACACGGATCTGAATCTGCTGATCCCGGAGCTGGTGCAGTCGCTCGATTATGCCAAAGGCACCTACACGGCGGCGGATGGGGATCTCTCCAGCGCAGGCAGTGCAAATTTCCTGCTCTGGGATGTGATGCCGCAGAACATGATCCGCCTGGAGTTCGGCGAGCATAACTATTACCGCGCCTTGATCGCCGGAACGCTTCCCTTTGCATCGAAGGCAGAGGAGGGTGTGTCCCAGGGGCTGACCTACGCTTTGGAGTACAATTATTACGACGGCCCCTGGGCCCAGGCGGAGGAGTTCAACCGCTGGAATGGGATGCTGCGCTGGTTCAAGACGGATGTGGATACGAAGCTCTCTGTCACCTTCATGGGCTACACGGGAACCTGGACGAGCACGGATCAGATCCCATCTACGCTGGTGAACAATGGCACGCTCGATGCCTTCGATTCGCTGGACCGCAGCGCGGGTGGGGAGAGCGAGCGCTACAGCCTGAACATCGCCTTTGAGCACCGGGATGATGACGTGGTCACGCGCGCGAATGCTTATGCCATCTACTACCTTCTCGATCTCTACTCGAACTTCACCTACTTCCTGGATGATCCGGTGAATGGCGATCAATTCCAACAGGCGGAGCAGCGCTGGGTGCTGGGGGGCAATGTCTCCCGCACTTGGGAGAAGCGGGAGCTCTTTGGCATCGAGTCCAATCTGACCTTCGGCCTGCAAACGCGCACGGACATCATCGACGGCATCGGCTTGTGGAAGACCCGTCAGCGCCAGCGCCTCTCGCAGGTGCGACAGGATGACATCTTGGAAAGCAGCATCGGTTTGTATGGTGAGGCGACGACACGGTGGACACCGTGGTTCCGCACCGTGCTCGGCGTGCGTGGTGATCTGTATTACTTCGAGCCCATGCAGACCACGGTCGATGGTCAGGACGCGGAGACCGCAGGCATCGTGAGTCCGAAGTTCAGCGCCATCTTCGGCCCATGGAAGAAATCGGAACTGTATCTGAACTTCGGCACCGGCTTTCATAGCAATGACGCACGCGGAGTGTCGGCAGGGCGAGGCTCTGCTGATGCACTGGTTCGCACAATGGGCGCGGAGATCGGCCTGCGCACGCAGGCAGTGCCGGATGTCACCACGACGCTAGCCCTCTTCTGGCTGCGCAGTGACAGTGAGCTGATCTATGTGGGCGATGCTGGCACGAACGAGCCCGGCCCTGGCAGTGATCGCTACGGCGTCGAGGTCTCCAGCTACTGGCGGCCAAACAACTGGTTCAGCGCAGATGCGGAGCTGGCGGTGACTCATGCCCGCCTCCAGGATCAGCCCAGCGGCGCAGATCACATCCCGAACAGTGTGCCGATCATGTTCAGCGGTGGCTTCAATGTCGGTGCCCAGGGCAATGACGACGGCTTCTTCGCCGGAGCACGCGTGCGCATCTTTGCCAACAGTCCGCTGGAAGAAACCGACTCCGTGCGTGGCAAAGACAGCGTCATGGTGAATGCCACCGTGGGTTACCGCCGCAAGAGCTGGGAAGCGGCGCTGGATTGCCTGAACCTGCTGGATCGGAAAGACAATGACATCAGCTACTTTTACGACAGCAATCCCGGCGGCGGTGTCATCAGCGACACGCACATCCATCCCATCGAGCCGAGAATGTTCCGCGTGAGGTTGACCTACCGCTTCTAGCCAGAGGCCACTGACCGCCAGGGTCATTTGAAGCAACTGCCCACAGTGGATTGCGCCGAGTGCTTGCCTGGCCTCCGCCCCCGTGGCATGGACGAGGCTCCGCACCTGCCGATGTCCCTCGCTTTCACCCTGCTCATCTACAATCTCCTCCTTCCGCTCGGCCTGCTCCTCATGCTGCCCGGAGCACTGCGGAAAATGCGGGCGCGTGGAGGCCAGTGGTCGGACATGGCGGGGAGATTCGGTGTACTGCCTCTGGTTAAACGCTCCGCCATCGCCGCCCTACCCTGTGGGCGGGATCGGCTGTGGATCCATGCGGTGAGCGTGGGGGAGGTCGGCATCGCCATCAAGCTGATCACCCGTTTGCTCAAGGACGCGCCGCAGACCGGCATCGTCCTCACCACCACCACACCCACCGGCCACGCGATGGCGGAGGAGTTCGCGGTGAAGCAAAGCGGTCGCGTCGTGGTCCTCTATTCGCCGGTCGATCTGCCTTTTGTCGGCGAGCGCTTCCTCGATCTCATCCGCCCATCGCAGATCATTCTCGTCGAGGCCGAAGTCTGGCCCAATCTCGTCTCCGCCGCACGCCGTCAGGGCATCCGCGTGACGATGGTCAATGCCCGTCTCTCCGCCAAATCGGAACGTCGCTTCCACCAGCTCGGAATCCTCATGCGGCCCGTGTTTGCCATGCTGGATCAGGTGCTCGTGCAGGAGCCCGGCGACGTGGCGCGCTTCACCGCACTTGGCGTCGCCAAAGAGAAACTCCACCACACCGGCAGCATCAAGTTTGACCCCCAGGGAGCCGCTGCCGATGAAGCCCAGGTCGCCCAGCTCCGCGCCGTGATGCATCAGGCAGGCATCACCGATGCGCATCGCGTCATCCTGCTCGCCAGCACCCACCCTGGCGAGGAAGCCCTGCTCGCCCGAGTCGTGCAGCAACTCGCTGCCAAGCATGCGGACCTCGCCCTGCTCATCGTCCCACGTCACGTCGAGCGCGCCGACTCCATCCTCACCGACCTCCGCGCCCTCGGCATTCACGCCAGCCGCCGCTCCCAGCTCGGACAACCGGCAACCGAGAACAGCGAACCGAGAACACTCTTGATCGACACCACCGGCGAGCTGCGCGCCTGGCAATGCCTCGCCAGCTTCGTCATCGTCGGCAAAAGCTTCCTCTCCACCGGCGGCCAAAACCCCGCCGAAGCCGTCATGGCCAGGAAGCCCGTCCTCTTCGGCCCGCACATGGAGAACTTCGAGTCGCTTGTGGACCTGCTTTTGAAACAAGGCGGTGCCGTGCAGGTGCCCGACGTGACGGCCCTGGAAAAAGAACTCTCCGCCCTTCTCACCGACACCACCAAATGCCAGCGCCTCGGCGACTCCGGCCACGCCGTCCTCCGCGCCCACGAAGGCGCCACCGAAGCCACCCTCAAAAAGCTCGTGGCACGGGAATAGTAGCACGACTTTTCGAGTCGTAAGCTGGTGCAGCGAGATTGCATGTCGAAAAGCTCTGCGTGCATGCACGAGCTGGCGCCCGAACATCAAGACGCCCGCATCCAGAGTATCGTGCACGACTGGGCACAGCAGGTGGACGGCAGCCACGCCATGGCAATCGGCGTCACGCAGCCTCCGGCTCTGGAAAAGAGGGTGAGTCGGTATCTCGAAGACTTCGGCCCGCGATCCAATGAAGTGCCTGACGTGGCCAAGGGCCTCCTCAGGTCAGTTGGCGGTCTTCTTGAGTCATTCCAGCATCTCCTCGCGTGCTTCTACCATCTCCTCGAATGATTCAAGCAACTGCTGGAATGACTCAACCAATTGTCGGAATGATTCCACCAATTGTCCAAACGATCCAATCAACTGGCTGAATGACTCAACCAATTGTCGGAATGATCCGACCAGTTCTCTGAATAATCCGATCAACTGCCTGAATGATCCAACCTATTGCTGGAACGACTCAATCCGTTGGCGGAATGACCCGATCAATTGCCGGAATGATCCAACCACGCCATCGAATGCCCCACCCACGACACAGAAGGGCTCATGAAGCTTCTGGAATGATGCCACCACCTGACGGAAAGAACCCGTCATCTTGCGGATTGCC
>JBILPY010000493.1:0-3830 GCA_044373575.1 Prosthecobacter sp.
GCCGCTCACCATCGCCAAAGTTTTCGGCGGTGTCGGCGAACGCCCTCAAATCAACGCTCTGCGCAGCGGCTGTGACATCGTCATCGCCACACCGGGGCGTCTGATCGACCTCATGGGCCAACGTCATGGCAATTTCAGCGGCCTCCAGCACCTGGTGCTCGATGAGGCGGATCGCATGCTCGACATGGGTTTCCTGCCCAGCATCAAGCGCATCGTTCAGGCCATGCCGAAAAAGCGCCAGACGCTCATGTTCTCCGCCACGCTGTCGAAAGAGATCGAGGCGCTCACCCACGAGTTCCAGAATCATCCGAAGATCGTGCAGATCGGCCGACGCTCCAATCCTGCCGAGACAGTGACCCAGATGGTTTATGAGGTGCCCATGCACCTGAAGCAGCCACTGCTCAGCCACCTGCTCGAGGACAAAAGCATGGACATGGTGCTCGTCTTCACCCGCACCAAGCATGGCGCCGACCGTGTCGCGCGCAAGCTGGAGCAGACCGGCGTGAAGTGCGCCACACTGCACGCGAACCGCTCGCAGAATCAGCGCCTCAAAGCACTAGGTGATTTCAAAGCGGGCACCGTGCGCGTGCTCGTGGCTACAGACATCGCTGCGCGCGGCATCGATGTGGATGGCATCTCCCATGTGGTGAACTACGACTTCCCCATGCACGCCGAAGACTACGTCCACCGCATTGGCCGCACCGGGCGTGCCCAGGCCATCGGCGATGCCATCAGCTTCATCTCGCCCGAGGATCTGTCTTCCCTCAGAGCACTGGAAAAGTTCATCGGCCGCGGCCTCGTGCGCAAACGTGCGGAAGGCTTCAACTACGCTGCTTCCGCGCCTCCACGCAGTGAAGAGCCGCCACGTCATCGCGATCCACGCGCCGCGCAGTTCGGTCATGTCGGTCGCCCTCAACCAGGACGCGGCGGGCAGCAACGTGGCGGACGTGGTCAGGGCGGCGGCGGAGGTGGTGCTGGTGGGCGCGAACGTGAGGACACTCGCGGTCAAGGCCAGGACAGACCGCAGCGGCAAGCCCCTCAAGATCCGCGCCAGTCCCAGGCTGCGGACACGGCGAAGAAGAGCTTGTGGCGCCGCTTGTCAGGCAAATAAAGCGCTTCACTGGGTCACCACTCTAACGACACCGCTGCCTTCAGAAAGGCTCGGTGTTCCTCTTGGCGCAGTGCCATGGATGCCCGTGACCGGCGGCTGCCAGTTCACGAAGGCATGGGTGCATTTGGTGTCGCGCATCAGGCCGCGTGCGAGGCGTATTTCGCCTGGGGGGTGAGCTGCGCCTTTTTCCGCCTCTGCGCGCGAACGTCATAAAAAAGTCCTGCCAAAGCGGAAATCCTTTTTATCGGGACACCCCATGCCCCAGCCTGCCCGCCGACTCGAAGTCTTCACCGAATCTGTCATCCGCGAGATGACCCGCCTTTCCAACCGCCATGGTTCCATCAATCTGGCGCAGGGGTTTCCCGACTTCGATCCGCCAGTGGAGTTGATCGATGCGCTGGCGGTGGCGATTCGCGGGCCGTTTCATCAGTATGCGGTGACCTGGGGTGCACCGCGTTTCCGGCAGGCGCTGGCAAAGAAGCATCAGCACTTCAGCGGGCTGGAGATCGATCCCGACCGGCATCTCGTGGTCACCTGCGGCAGCACGGAGGCGATGATGGTGTCGATGATGACGGCCTGTGATCCTGGGGACAAGGTGATCGTCTTCTCTCCCTTCTACGAAAACTATGCGGCGGATGCGATCCTGACGGGGGCGATCCCCGTGCATGTGCCGCTGCACGCACCAGACTTCACCTTTGATCGCGAGGAACTCCGCCAGGCCTTTGCCTCCGGCGTGAAGGCCATCGTGATCTGCAATCCGGCGAATCCCAGCGGGAAGGTTTTCACCCGCGAGGAGCTGCTCTTCATCGCCGGACTGGCGGAGGAATACGACACCTTTGTGCTGATGGACGAAGTCTATGAGCACATCGTTTATGCACCGCATGTGCATACCTACTTTGCCACCCTGCCGGGCATGTGGGAGCGCACGCTGAGCTGCGGTTCGCTGTCGAAGACGTATTCCATCACCGGCTGGCGTCTCGGGCATGTGTTTGCGCCTGAGCACCTGATTTCACGGGCACGGAAGGTGCATGATTTCCTCACCGTCGGAGCTGCCGCCCCTTTGCAGGAGGCCGCCGTGACAGCACTGGAGTTCCCGGACAGCTACTACACCGAACTGCAAAGCGCGTATGATACGAAGCGGGATGTCTTCCTCGACTACCTGCGCCAGACCGGCCTGCCCTTCACCGAGCCACAGGGGGCCTACTACACGCTGCTGGACATCTCATCGCTGGGCTTCAAGACAGACACCGAGGCGGCGGAATGGATGACGAGGGAAGTCGGCATCACCGGCGTGCCCGGCAGCAGCTTCTTCCGCGAGCCGGAGCACCGCTACATCCGCTTCCACTTCGCGAAGAAGGAGGAGACGCTGCGTGCGGCGGGAGAGAAGCTGGTGGCGGGTTTGAAGCGGGGGTGATCACCCGAGAGGCCCCGCTGAAAAGCGGCTCCCTCATCACCGCCCAGCAGGCCACCGAGCAGGGGCGCACCGTCTATGCCGTGCCCGGCCCCATCGACAAACCCACCTCCGCAGGCTGCAATCGCCTCATCCAGCAAGGGGCCAAGCTCGTCATGGATGGCGGCGACGTGCTTGATGATTTGACGACCCTCTTCCCCACCGCCCCGAAACCACCGCCGCTGGAGGCCCCCAGGCCCATCGTCTCCATGACGCTGGATGAAGAGATCCTCTTCAACGCCATCGACAGCGAAGAGCGCCACATCGACGACCTCATCACCCGCTCCGGCCTCATGCCCGGCACCGTGAACGTGACCCTCATGCGCCTGGAAATGAAGCGCGTCATCCGCGCCATCCCCGGGCGGCGCTACGTCCGGTTGGTGTGATCCGCCCTGTTCGTGGCGCTCAAGGCTGACTCGTTGGCCGGCCAAATCCACTGGCAAAACAATGTCAGATTGCCGTCCGCGATCCTGCGAGCATTTTAGGCTACTTCAAACCCCGCCAGCCCACCTAGCCATGCCTGCCACCAGGACAAAGCCCAGCGCATCCAAGGCCCGCAAACCACCCGCCCCCAAAAGGCCTTCCAAGGCCTTTCCAGGGTACCTGACGGCTGAGTGGTATCAATACACCATGGCCTGCATGGAGCGCGTCACCCCCGCCGAAGTGCGCCGCGACTTGGTGTAGTTCGGCATCATCGACAAGAAGGGCAATTACACGGCTGCGTATCGGAACGAGTAAAGCGGTTCAAGGCATTGAAATCCGATGGATGCCGCTGTTTAAGCGCGGAATGTCTGGCATTTATGCCCCTATAGAACAGGCGCAGACACTTAAACTCTTCAAAATGACTATGGCGCAAAAGAACAAAGCAAAACTACTCACGTGCCCATACTGCCGGTGCAGCATGAGAAAGCGAGATAGCACTCGTGATCATCTGCCGCCAAAATCCCTCTTTCCCAACCCGAAGCCGATAAACTTGAAGACAGTGCGTTGCTGTCTCAAATGTCATCGTGCGGAATCAAATGGAGATGAGATACTCAAAATAATCTCCGCTTTTGGTCGAGTTCGATCTCGTAGTGCTAGTCTCCTGAAGGAGGATGCTAATCGAGCATACAGACGCGTATCTTGGTGGCAGCACCATATTCAGAATGGTGCAGTAAATGCCAAAAAGATAAACCTAAAGCTTGGTGGTGATGAATTTCGCGCACTGGCCTTACCGCTCTCGCTAGAGATCACCGACGCCTTGGACCAAAGTATTCGGCGAATCGTAAT
>JBILPY010000073.1:0-12475 GCA_044373575.1 Prosthecobacter sp.
CGGGCCGTGTCGCAGGTGGCGCGCCATCCTATGAGCAACCCGTCGCCCCGGTGGAGGCTGATCCGTATGCCTTCCATGCTCCGACCAGCACCCCCACTCGCAGCACGACCAGCAGCAGCAATTCCAGCACACCGAAGAAGACCGTCACCACCAGCAGCAGCAAGCCGAAGTCCAGCTCCACGAAATCCAAGAGCACCGCGCGGAAGTCCACAGGCAGCAGCTCGCACACGGTCGTGAAGGGTGACACACTCTACGGCCTGGCTTTGAAAAACAAAACTACCGTGGCGAAGATCAAAGCCGCCAACGGCCTGAAGTCCGATCTCATCCGCCCCGGCCAGAAGCTGAAAATGCGCTGAGCATGTCTGCTGCTGCATCACCGCCACCACGCGACCTCGCCGAGCTGGAAGACCGCCTCAGCGAGCCGACTCAGTCGGTGATCGACATGATGCATCGCCTGCCCGGAGACATCCTCGTCCTCGGCGTTGCCGGAAAGATGGGCCCCTCGCTGATCCGCATGGCCAAACGCGCCAGCGATGAAGCAGGCACGCAGCGCAACATCATCGGCGTCTCCCGCTTTCGCGATGCTGCCGCGCGGAATGAACTGGAGAGGCACGGCATCGAGACCATCACCTGCGATTTGTTAGACGAGCGCGCCCTGACGGCACTGCCGGAGGCACCCAACATCATCTACATGGCTGGGATGAAGTTTGGCGCGACAGGTCAGGAGCCGCTGACCTGGGCCATGAACACCCTCCTGCCCAGCCTCATCTGCCAGCGCTACCGCACGAGCCGAATCGCCGCCTTTTCCACCGGCAATATCTACGGCCTCGTGCCCACCAGCGGCTCCGGCAGTCGTGAAGCCGACACGCCGAACCCAGCTGGCGAATACGCGCAGAGCTGCCTCGGGCGGGAGCGCATCTTCGAATACTATGCACAGGCTTACGGCACGCCCGTCTCACTCATCCGCCTGAACTACGCCTGCGATCTCCGCTATGGCGTGCTCGTGGACATCGCCCAGAAAGTCTGGAGCGGCCAGCCCGTGGACGTGACCATGGGCCACTTTAATACAATCTGGCAGGGCGATGCGAATGCGCTCTCGCTCCTCTTCCTCGAACACGCCGCCACGCCCGCCTGGAAGATCAATCTCACCGGCTCCATTACCCTCAAGGTGCGCGAGGTCGCTGAGCGATTTGGCCTAGCCTTTGGCAAAACGGTTCAGATCACTGGCACCGAAGCCCCCGATGCACTTCTCAGCGACTCCTCACTCTGCTCCAACGCCATCGGCAGCACCACAGTCTCCGAAGATGAGCTCATACACTGGGTCGCCGCCTGGGTCAGCCAAGGTGGAGCCACCCTCGGCAAACCCACCCACTTCGAAAGCCGCGACGGGAAGTTTTAAAACCCTGCCGCTTGTGCCATCCCGGCCCCTGCGGCAGTCTCGCGGCCTCGCATGAAGGACACCCTCGAAGATCTCGAGCAATACATCATCGACGTGATCATCCACAATCGACGTGGACTGCGCGCATCGATGTGTCGCAGCGTGTTCTGGTTCCTCTCCGGCATTTACAAAGGCGCGGTCAAACTTCGTCTTTTCCTCTACCGCGAGCGCTACATCCACGATCATCACCTCGGAGTCCCGGTCATCAGTGTTGGCAACATCACCGTCGGCGGCACCGGCAAGACACCTGTGGTCGAGCTGCTCGCGAAGTCGCTGCTCGCGCGAGGCCGTCGTGTCGCCATTCTGAGCCGTGGTTACAAAAGCAAACGCCAGCGCAAAGCACCGCTGAGCTGGCGCATCGCCGCCAAGTTTGGCCTCGCCCGCAAACCCAAAGGCCTGCCGCCACGCATTGTCAGCGATGGTGTCAAAGTCCTGCTCGACTCCCACAACGCCGGTGATGAGCCCTTCATGCTCGCGCACAACTGCCCCGGCGTGCCCGTCGTCGTGGATCGGGACCGCGTGAAGGCCGGCGCTCATGCCATCCGCAAGTTCGGAGCCGACGTGCTCATCCTCGACGACGGCCTGCAGTACCTCCGCCTCAAACATCGCCACGACATCGTGCTCGTGGACAAGACCGCCCCCTTCGGCACCGGCTACATGCTACCTCGCGGCACCTTGCGCGAGCCGCCAAAAAGCCTCCGCCGCGCCAGCTACATCTTTTTGACCAAGTCCGATGGCGACAGCGCAGAGGTTATCCGCCAGATCGAGCGCTACAACCCCGTGGCCGACATCATCGAGTGCCGCCACCGTCCCGTTCATTTTGAAAACATCCACACCGGCGAGCGACTGCCGCTCGATTCCTTCAAAGGTAAATACGTCGGTGCACTCTCCGGCATCGCCGTGCCCGAGAGCTTTGAAAACGGCTGCCGCAAACTCGGCGCGAAGGTGCAGTGGACTGCACGCTTCACCGATCACCATCGCTTCCAGGAAAAGGAAATCACCCAGTTCATCGACCGCTGCGTCAAAGCCGATGCCGATGCGATTTTAACGACGGAGAAAGACTACGTTCGCTTCCCCAAACTCCCGCCCGGCGAGATTCCCATCTACTTCCTGCGTGTCGAGATCGAGATCACGCGTGGCAAAGACATCTTCGAGCGCCTCGTCGATCTCATCGCCCAGCCTCGTCATGTCACGCAGGGGCTCGTGAGTTCGGAGCTGGTGGAGACATCGGAATGAGCCGCCTCGTCATCAACCAGGAGACCTACCAAGCGGTGCTCCAGGAGATCGTGCCAGCCGCGAAGAAGCTGCTCTGGCTCGTCACCGCCGATCTCAAAGATTTGCACGTCAGCAGCGGCAGGAAGTTCGTTCCCTTTCTCCAGGTGCTTGCTGGCAAAATCAGCGAAGGTGTGGAGGTCCGACTCATCCACGCCAAAGAGCCAGGCCCGCGTTTTCGTTCCGATTTCGACCGCTTCCCCGAACTCATCGAGAGCGATCTCTTCAGCCGCATCCTCTGCCCACGGATGCACATGAAGTGCATCATCGCCGATGGCCACATCGCATACATCGGCTCCGCCAATCTCACCGGCGCAGGCCTAGGTGCCAAGAGCGACCACCGCCGTAACTTCGAAGCCGGCATCGTCACCGAAGATCGCGAAGTGATCAGCCAGCTCATGACCTTCCTTGATACCTTCTATCTCGGCGACCACTGCCTGAAATGCCAGCGCCGCGAAGTCTGCCCCGACCCGATTGTGTGAAGAGATAAAGCGCGGCGTATCTATGCTGATGCGTGCAGCTTTTCTCCTCTTCGTCTCCACTACTTTCCACGCCGCTGAGCCAGTCATCGTTCCGCCTCAAGACGACAAACTGCTCATGCTCGACACGCGGGTCATCGAGCACGCTGAGAACGTGCGTCTTGTTCTCGGGACGGTGGAGAAGGCAACGGAGAATCCTTTGCTGCCATCCGACCAGCCTTGGGAGAATGCCACGAACAACTACTACCCGAATGTCACCTGGGATGCGGAGGCGAAGCTTTGGAAGATGTGGTACAAGGACGTGCTGGCTGACAAAGACGTGATCGCGCAGATGGATGGGCCGAGCACGGTGCATGATGTTGGCTGGTATCTGCTTTATGCGACGTCGAAGGATGGGCTGAAGTGGGAAAAGCCTGCGCTCGGCCTGCACAAGTTCGCGGGCAGCAGCGCGAATAATATCGTGGCTCGCGATTGCCCGAACGTCGGTGTTTTTAAAGACCTGCACGACACTGATCCGACGCGGCGCTACAAGCTCGTGCATGACATCGGGCTCGGGAAGCCGCGCGTGCGCTTCAGTGCCGATGGCCTGAACTGGAGCCCGGCACAGGAGGTGCTCGGCTTCAGCGCACAGCAGGGCGACACTCACAACAACGCCTTCTTCGATACCCGCAGCGGCAAGTATCTTTGGTTCACCAAAATGTATCTCAGCGAGCGACTCGTCTCGCGGTTGGAAAGCGATGACTTCCTGCATTGGAAGAGCAGCGGCATCGTCCTGCGTAGTGCGCTGGATGAAGGTCGCGCCACTCAGACCTATGCGCTCACCGTCTTCCCGTATGCGAATCTCTATCTCGGCTACGTGATGATGTATCACCTCGGCTCGGGGCGTGTCGTCGATGTCGAACTCGCGTGGAGTCACGACTCCATCAAGTGGCAGCGCGTGCAGCCCGGCACGCCGTTTTTAAAGCTCGGCGACAAAGATAGCTACGACAGCGGCTGCATCTATGCGCAGGCTGGTCCGCCCGTTGTGCAGGATGGTAAAATGCTGCTCTACTACGGCGGCAGTCCGACCGTGCATCTCGGCTGGAAACGCAGCGCAAGCCTTTGCCTCGCTCGCTTGCGTGAGGATGGCTTCGCCGCCTACGAGCCCGAGGACAAAACCAAGCCCGCCGTGCTCATCACCTCGCCTTTGCGCGAGTCCGGCAGGCCCATCACGCTCTCTGCCGATGGCGATGTCGCCTTTGAAAAGAGGCTTCAAAAAGATGGCAGCATGTGTCTTCGTCTCACGCTGGCTCCCGGTGCGAAACTGTATGCCATCTCTGGCGTCACCCTGGTGAACACCGCCCTGCCAACGCCCAAGCTGGCACCTTTGCCCAAGCTGCCCGTGCAACGCGAGCCACTCGTCTTCAGCTTCGACAAGGATGCGCAAGGCTGGCAGGGCGTGGACAAGATCGAGCATCATCCCGAAGGCTACGTCACCATCTCGCGTGGCAAAAACCTCCGTCCCATCGCTCATGCGCAGCCCTTGCCCGGCGACTGGCCCGCGCTGCTAGGTGGTGATGAAGTCACCCTCAGCGCCCGCGTGCGTGCTCCGAAAGCGGGCGGTGCCGTGCGTCTGGAAATCTTCGCCCGCGAAGTCTCCCAATGGACCTTCGAAAAACTGCCACCCTTCAGCACCGACTGGAAGAGCATCACGACCACGATTCGTCACGACTGGACCGATGAGCAGGCTATAGCCGCCGGTTGGGTGCCCACCGTGCAGGCCTACTCCTGGCGTGAAACCCTGCGCCATGCCGGGAAGATTGTTCTCATGGCCGCCCAGACCGGCAGCCAGCAGAGCTTCGATCTCGATGACGTGAAGATCGAAGCACGCTAACTATTACCCCAGAAAAGTCGCAACCATGGCAGCACAGTTCACCGTTGGCAGATGAACCAAGTGCGCCCTTCTGCCAAACCTCAATAACTCCGCGCGAACACCACTCGCTTTGAGCTAGGTTTGCCGGTGAGGAAGCATTTGCCCTCTTCAGCGAACTCATCACTCAGCGGGATGCAGCGGATGGTGATCTTCATGTCCTTGGCGATCTTCTCTTCTTCTTCATTGCTGCCAGCCCAGTGCATGAGGGCAAATCCGCCGGGGCCGCTTTCAGCGAAGAAGGCCTGGAATTCTTCCATCGTGTCCATCTTCTTCATGTTCGCGTCACGCATCTCGGTGGCGCGCTTGAGGAGGCTGTCCTGGATGTCTTGCAGGCGCTCGGTGATGTCGCGAATGAGGTCTTCTTTGGGTATGAACTCTTTCGCCTTCGGTCCCTGATCACGACGGCAGACGGCGACGGTGCGGCTGGTGATGTCGCGTGGGCCCATTTCGAGACGGAGGGGAACGCCTTTTTTGATCCACTCCCAATTCTTCGCGCCGCCCTGGAGATCGCGTTTATCGACGTGAACGCGGAGGGGTTCGCCGTGGAAGGTCTGGGTGCGCAGGGTGGTGGCGAGCGCTTCGCAGGCCTCGATGACTTCCTGGCGCGTGTCTTCCTTCGGAGTGACAGGGAGGATGACGATCTGATGCGGGCTCATGCGTGGTGGCAGGATGACGCCGTCGTCGTCGCCATGGGCCATGATGAGGGTGCCGATGAGGCGGGTGCTCATGCCCCAGCTCGTGGTGTGGGCATGCTGGCGGGTGTTGTCGCGGCCGAGGAACTGGATACCTGCGGCTTTGGCGAAGTTTTGCCCGAGGTAGTGGCTGGTGCCGGCCTGGATGGCCTTCTTGTCCTGGACCATGGCCTCGACGGTGTAGGTATCGACCGCGCCGGGAAAGCGCTCGTTCTCCGTCTTCACGCCAGGGATCAAGGGGATGGCGAGATGGTTGCGCAGGAAGTCGGCATACACTTTGTGCATGAGCTTGGTTTCCGCGATGGCCTCATCGGCTGTTTCGTGCGCGGTGTGGCCTTCCTGCCAAAGAAACTCGGCAGTGCGGAGGAAGAGGCGTGGACGCATCTCCCAGCGCATGACGTTGCACCATTGATTGATCAGCAGTGGCAGGTCGCGGTAGCTCTGCACCCAGCGGGCAAAGGCGGCCCCGATGATGGTCTCGGAGGTTGGGCGGATGACATAGGGCTCTTCCAGCTTGCCGCTGGGGATGAGCTTCGTGCTGCCATCGGGCTGCTTCTGCGCTTCGAGGCGATGATGCGTGACCACGGCGCACTCGGTGGCGAATCCTTCGGCGTGCTCGGCTTCTTTTTCGAGGTAGCTCAGGGGGATCAGGAGCGGGAAGTAGGCGTTCACATGCCCGGTTTCCTTGAACTTCACATCAAGCTGCTTCTGGATGTTTTCCCAGAGTCCGTAGCCCCAAGGCTTGATGACCATGCAGCCACGCACCTCGGAGTTTTCAGCGAGATCAGCGGCGCGGACGACCTGCTGATACCACTCGGGGAAGTCTTTTTCACGGGTAGGGGAAATGGCGGAGGCTTGGCTCATGGGGCGCGGAGTATGGGACGATCTGGCGCGCAATCAAGCGGCGAGCGGGCAGCCCGTCTTGACGGCGGGGCGCGTGATGCCCATGCTCGCTCCCGTCCACATGAATCACGTCCCCTGCCCTTTTCTCCTTCACCTGCTTGTCACGGCCGCGATTCTGGCTGCGTCCAGCCTGCACGCGCAGGAGTCTGCGGAAGCCTGCCTGAGAGAGTACCCCACTTTGTACACCTTGGAGACGGGTTCCACACCGGAGGAAACCGCCGCCCAGCGTGTGGCGCGCACGCATGGTCTGCTGGCCACGAAGCTGAAGATGACTCCTGAGGCCGTGGCAAAGATACTGCCGCCTTTGGCAAAAAAACTGCACACGGACAAGACCGCACCGAAATTCGACCGTGCCTGCGCCAGCTTCGTCGAGGGGTTCTTTGTCGAAGCACAAACGCTGGCCCTGGAAGCGGGAGACACAGCCCACCGTACTGATCCACGCCAGCCTGGAGCAGTGATCAGCGCTCTGCGCCTGGCCGCCTTCTCGGCGATGGAGCAGGGGCAGCAGGAGGCAGCGCTCAAGTTCATCAGCGTAGCTCTGGGGGAGACGAGCTCGGATCGTGATCTGCCGACTTGGACGCAGCTTCAGACCGCCAACGCGCGCGCCTTTGCCGGGCTAAAGATGCTCAAAGATGAGGAGCAGACGCTGCGCTACATCTACACTGAACACGAGCGCATCCTCGGTGCTCGCCATGCCGACACGGTGCGTCATCACAGCACACTCGCCGGCACACTCTACCAGCATGGCCATGATGCCGAGGCCGAGCGTGAGACGCGGGCGGTTTTGAAAAGTACGCTGCTACTCCACGGCCCGAAACATGAGCAGACTCAGGTGGTGCAAAAGAACCTCGCGCGGGTGCTGGAAGTGCTAGGACGTCATGCCGAGGCGGAATCGCTGCGGCGGGAAGTTTTGGCCGCGCAGATGGAGATGTATGGGGGGGGTACAGCCAGTACACTGCGCAGTCGCGAGCAACTGGTGAAGAACCTCTTCGAGCAAAAAAAGTACGCCGAGGCCGAGGCTGAGGCGCTCATTCTCGTCGGGCACAGTGGCAAGGTAAACGGGCCTGATTCGGCCACGACCTTGGGGGGACGCATCAGCGTCGCGCTGGCTATCGTTGATCAGGGGCGTCACGAGCAGGCGCTGGAAGCATTGCGAGCGCTGCAGACGGATTGCATTCGTGTCCTCGGAGATCAGCATCCAGACACACTGGGCGTCATGCATGCTGCAGGTGCTTGCCTCAATGCCCTGCAACAATACGATGAGGCCGAGAAAGTGCTCACCCAGGCGGCTGAGGGGCGCAAGCGCGTGCTGCCTGCCGACGACTTGGCGACCATGGAGACGCAGCATCAACTTGGCATTGCGCTCCTTAGGCAGAAGAAGTTCAAGGCCGCTCTCAAGGAGATCCGCATCGCCCTGACCAGCTACCAGACCCGGCTTCAAGTCGATGACCCAAGATTGAAGGCCGCCAACCAAACCGCCAGTGAGTTCAACGCTTTCAACGAAGGGAAGAAAATTCTCATTGATGAGCAACGCGCGGCCCTGGATGAAAAGGTCCGCGAACTTGGCGCTGACCATCTTGATACTCTCAACCTGAGAGCTTGGCTTGCCAACTTCGCAGCAAATCTACAGGCTTGGGATATCTCTATAGCCGAGTATGAAAAAGTCCTCGAAGGATGCCTGCGTGTGCTTGGGCAGGATCACGCCGGCACGGTGGAAATTATGCGGATCACAGCCAAGGCGCTGCATTCGGCAGGTCGCAATGCGGAAGCGGAGAACTACTTTCGCAAGGTTCTAAAAAATCGTGCTAGGCATGTCAAAGCTGGGGACATCGTTCTTGAAGAAACACGCTACCTGCTCGGCGTCTGCATCGGCCAGCTCGGCAGGATCAAGGAGGCTCAGGAGTTTGTCGAAGCCAGTTACCTCGCTGTGAAGGACCGCAAGGATGTGAACAGCTCCTTTTTGGCCGAGATGAAGCACACGCTGGACCAGATCCGCGTGCTCCGCACGCCTCAGCCGATAGACATCAATGCGCCCGGCACGCTTCAGCAGCCAGTCTCCCTTTCCAGCACGGACAAGGCCGCTCCGGCGGCTGTCATCATCGCACCCGGTTCCGCGACTGCTATACCGACGGTCAACCCTGAGACGCTGGTTCCCTCCGGCACGATTCAGAAGCCGGTGGAGTATAAGCCGTGAGGCTTGCTGGCTTTCTTTTGGTAGACGAATGGGGGCAGGTGAATGGCTGTCTCTTCCTACACATGAAGAATGGTCGGCTTTTTTGGCAGACATCCATTCCCTTCTTCATTCGTCTGCCAAAATGGACGCGATTACCTTCGCAGCACTCGCACCTTGTGCGCTTCGCTGTCGCCAATGTAGATGCCACCGTCGGCATCGGCATAGACTCCGTGTGGGCGGGCCATCTCGCATTTCAGCGGATCGCCATCGCCGCCGTTGCCCTTCTGACCGTTGCCTGCGATGAGATGGATCAGGCCGGTCTTCGCCTCGACCATACGGATGGTGTGGCTTTCGCAGTCCGCCAGCCAGGCGTTGCCTTCCGCATCCACGGTGATGCCTTTCGGGCCGCTCAAAGTAGCTTCCTTGGCAGGGCCACCATTGCCGGTGAGACCTTTTTTGCCCGTGCCAGCGATGTGATGGATCGTCTTGGCGGCCAGGTCGAACTTAAAGACCTGATTTCCCTCGCGCGTGCAGAGCCAGAGGTTGCCTGCCTTGTCGAAATCGAGCGATCGCGGGCCATTCAGTGGTGTGCCTTCGATGGAGGCACCATCCGGCGTCGGGCCAGCTTTGCCGATGCCGGCAAAGGTACTGATGTTGCCCGACTTCATGTCGATCTTGCGGATGACGTGGTTGCCGATGTCGCAGACGTAAAGCGAGCCATCGGGGCCGAACTGGATGCTGTGCGGTTGCTTGAACTGTGCCTTCGCCGCCGGGCCGCCATCGCCGCTGTAGCCGGGCTGGCCATTGCCCGCGATGGTAGTGATGACACCGGTCTTCATGGCCACCTTGCGCACGGCGTGGTTTGTCATATCGACGATGTAAAGATCACCCGCCGCGTCGAAGCGCAGCTCATGGGGAAGATTGAAGGTGGCCTGCAAAGCCTGTCCGCCATCGCCGCTGTAGCCTTTCTGGCCTGAGCCCGCGACGGTGTGGATGATGCCATCCGGCGTGACCTTGCGGATGCGCTGGCCGGTGTACTCGCAGAAGTAGATGGCACCGTCAGGACCACGCGTGACGCCGAAGGGATTGTCGATCTGCGCCTTCGTGGCCGGGCCGCCATCACCTCCGCCGCCTTTTTCACCGGTGCCGGCGAAGGTGGAGATCTTCCAGTCAGCGGCGGTGGCGGACAGGCTAGCGGCAAAGGCGAGGGTGGTGAGAGTTCGGATCATGGCGGGATGGCACTACGAGTCGCAGCTTCAGCTCTTTCGGACAGGAAAATCTTGTTCCGCATCCTCGGTAAGGTAGCATCGCGGACCTTTTATTCGCTTGAATCATTTCGCCTCCATCCTCCGCACCTGTCTGCTGGTGAGCATCGCCAGCGGTGCATGGGCGATTGCCGCCGAGCCAGCTCCGGAACTGAGCCTGGAGATGGAGCGGCTGAAGTTCGAGCGCTCGATGATCGAAGTCAGTCTCGCTCCACTGAAGAAGCATCTCCTGGAACTGACGGCGGTGGAGAAAAAGCGCGCCGAAGCCCGCGACTACGCGGGAGCCATCGCCGCGCGCAACGAACGTCACAAGATCGAGAATGAACTCGCGCGTCTGGACAAGGAACTGCTGCTGCTGCAAACGCGGGAGCAATCCCTCAAGGCCAGCACGTTGCCGGACAAAATCGACCTGCCGCTGGATCAGGCCCAGCTCTCCGGAGTGAGGCGTGAAGGCGGCTCCCTCACCGGCTGGAGCAAGCCCGGTGCCTCCGCCTCCTGGAAGCTGCCCGCTCTGCCGCACGGAGGCTACGAAGTGGTCATCCGCTACCGCTGCGGCGCGCTGGATGGCGGCGTGCTGGAGGTGAAGGAGGCGAAATTTCACCTCACCAGCCAGATCGACACCACCTCGAAAGGCCCGCAGGAAAAGAACCTCGGCACCCTCAAGATCACCGACGGCTCCAGCACCCTCACGCTGACGGCGACGACGCTCGTGAAGGACAATTTGATGGATCTCCTGTCACTCGGGCTCGTGCCGGCTTCGCGCTGAGGTTCACAGCCCCGCCATCAACTGCACAAACCTCAGCCCTTCCACCGTGAGCTTGCCGCTGTTGCTGATGAGGCCGCGCGTCTGGTAGTAGTGCGGCGTGCTGCTTTCCTTGAGCCAGGTCAAAGCCGCACCGCCAGTGGCCTGTGAACCTGCGGCGATGGAGAGCGGCAGGCCCCAGCGGTTGCATTTGATCTTCCAGGAGGGGGCGACCGTGGCGGCACCCTCGCGCAGCCAGGGATATCTTTGCAAAAGCTCCAGCCGCGCACTGCCGGGCACAGTGATCTCAAACTGCGGCGCGCTCTGCTTCAGCCATGCAGCGACGGAGAGTTCGGGGTTCTTTGCATGAGCCAGATAGAGCGCCTGGAGGTCCAGCCCGAGGAGGTTCATGCCGTTGTAGATGCCGTGATGGTTCGGCGAGGTGATGCCTGTGCTATACCATGCTTCGAACTGCTCATTGAGCATCACATTCAGCTCCACATGCACATGCGCGCGGCGCTGATCAATCCCGCTGCCGGTGTAGCCCATGCGGGCGATGGTCTGCCCGGCGGCGACCTGCGTGCCGACGGTGACCTTGGCTTCTTTCAGATGCGCGTAGAGGGAGAAAAACGGCCCCTCGCCCCAATCATGCCTGATGACGATGTAGCTGCCGTAGTTGCTCTTCCCCGAAGGCGTCACATGCACCACCTGACCCGCGAGGATAGCGCGCACGTCATCGAGCGGATCGCCCCGTGCATCGCGCTGGAGCGGCTTCACATCCATGCCTTCATGGAAACGCGCATACGCGATGCCGCCGCTCGTGCGCCGTGGATCACGCCAGAAACCAAACTGCCCGCCCTCCCAGGGATAGCTGACCTGCCCTTCGAAGTTGCGATCCACGAACTGGAAATAGTCGGGTCCGCCGCCTTTGAGCAGAGAATCATTCGCCGTCGGCAGGCGGAGATCGAGAGCCGCGCAGGGCAGAGAGCTGAGGGCGAGTAGAAGGAGAAAGCTGTGCATGGGGGGCGGCAGAGAGTGGCACAGACGGTGCGGAGTTGCACGGGCGGAGATCATCCATCCAACCCACCCGCGCCTACGCCCGGTAGCTGCTGGCGCAAGCCCGTGGTGACTCACCCTACCACGACTGCCGGAATCTCCCCATTCTAGAGAGCTACGGGGCCTTGGGCTCGACGGGCATGGGCAGGGCCTTGGGCACGTTTGGCGGAGCTTTGATTGCCGGTTTGGGCTTGGGCTCTTCCTGGGGCTTGAAGGACTCAAAGACGAGCGCGCCTTTGAGAGCATCGACGGCGCGATCGAGCTGCTTGTCGCCGAGCTTGGAGATCTCAATGGCGGCGGCTTCACCAGTGCCGTGATTGTTCCGCCATTTGGCGACGCGGATTTCTTCTTCGGTGCTGAGCGCGGAGACGATGTTTGGCTCCACGCCGTGCTCGTGGATGGTGCGATGACTCGGCGTGTAGTATTTGGCGATGGTCATGCGCATGGCAGCACCGTTCTTCATGGGGATGATGCTCTGGACGCTGCCTTTGCCAAAGCTGGTGGTGCCTACGACGATGGCGCGCTTCAAGTCCTGCAAGGCTC
>JBILPY010000494.1:0-3819 GCA_044373575.1 Prosthecobacter sp.
ATCGTCTCCGCGAGAATGGCATCCCGCACCGTCATCTCGAAGCCGTCGCCCTCTTCCATGCGTTCGATCTCAAAGGTCTTTCCCAGACCACCCGTGGCATGAAGCGGAAAGAGTTTATAAACCACCTCCCATTGCCGGTCCATGAAGGGGCTCGCCTCCGCGCCTGTCTTTAAAGGCACGAGCGTCTTTGAAGAAAGCATCCCATCTGCATCTCGGCCGATGCCGAGCCCGTCCAGCCGGATCAGCGGGACTTCCCACTCTCGGGCTCTTGCGGCAACAAGGGCTGCCCAAACATCAGGCGTAGCCGATTGCCGGGATGGAGTGAGTCGAGCTGCTTCCGCGAGGCCTTTCGCTCGGAGTCGGTTAAGGGCAGAGCAAGCTGATCGTTCGTCCGCGCCGACGAGCGCCCGCGCGAGGGTGGTTTCGCGCCCGGTGAGGAAGTCGAATTGGGTTTGCGTGGTGTGCCGTCCATTCACTGATGAGGATGCGGACAGATGGCGAGCTTCCGCGCCGGATCAAACCAGCGCATGATTTTCTTGTTCACATCCGGCTGTGAAGAACAGGCCCGCTGCATCACTTCTGCATCCCGGCAAAGGCCTCATGAAAGGCCTGCCGCATCGGCGAGGCATCGCCCGTCGGCAGCAGGCCGGTGCGCTGGATCAGCAGGATGTGGATCGTCTTCTTCACCGGGTCGATCCAGCCCTGCGTGCCATGAGCCCCACCATGCCCGAAGGTTCCCGCACTTAGCGTGCTCGTGACTCCGGTCGGTGTCGTCACCACTTGAAAGCCCAGCCCCATGCCCATGCCATCGGCAAAGCCCGCCTTCAGATCACCTGTGTGGTTTTGCGCCATCAGCTTCAGACTCTCCGCACTGAGATAGCGTTTGCCGTCGAGTTCACCGCCATTCAGCACCATGCGGTAGATCGTCAGCAGATCTTCAGCGGTGGAAAACAGGCCGCCCGCAGCCAGCGGCGTGCGCCTTTTGCTCGAATAGGGCGCGGTGAGATACTTCACCGTCGTGGGCTCCAGGCCCTTGCCATCAGCCGCAGGCTTGTAGGAGGTGGCGAGGCGCTTTTTCAGATCACCACTGCTCGGCCAGAAGGTCGTGTCCTTCATCTTCAGCGGCTTGAAGAAGCGCCGCTCCATGAACTTTGCGTAGTCATCACCACTCGCCACCTCGATCAGCCTTCCCAGTGTATTGATCCCCGGATTGCAGTAGGACCATTTGCTGCCCGGCTCGAATTGCAGCGGGCTCAGCGCATACGTGATCACCGCCTCCTTCAGCGTCAGCACATCCAGTGCCTCGGCATCCAGCGGGCTGCTGCCCACCAGACCGCTCGTGTGCGTCAGCAGATCCTTGATCGTGATGGCGCGGGCAGGCTTCACCAGCACCGTTTGTTCGGCCTTCTTCTCCTTCAGCAGCATCTGCCCGCGAAACTCCGGCAGATGCTTCTCCACCGGATCATCCAGGCCCAGCTTGCCCTCCTCCACCAGCATCATCACGCCCATCGCCGTCAGCGGCTTCGTCATGGAGGCGATCCAAAAGAGGCTGTCCTTCGCCATCGGCGTCTTGCTTTCCAGATCCTGAAAACCAGTCGCCTCATGAGCCACGATCTTGTCACCGCTCCACACCAGCGTCACCGCACCAGCCAGCTCACCCTTGTCCACAAAACCCTGCATCGCCGCCGCGATGGGAGACGGCGGAGCCTCCACTGGCTCGGGTTTTTTAGCGTGCAGAGCGGCTGCGGCTGCGGCGGCGAGTAAGAGGAGGAAGGGAAAGCGCTTCATGGATGGCAAAGAGAAAGAGTCAGTGGGGCTGAGGTCAACGGACTCGACAAGAGGCTTCTTCACCGAGCCCGCCAGGACGCAGGGCTTCGCGCATCAAAATGAAAAGGGGCTTTTTGGCACAGGATTCACAAGATGGGCAGGATTCACAGGTCTGAAAAAGACTGTTCATCTTGTGAATCATGTCAATCCGGTGACTGAGGCTAAGCGCTTCAAACGGAGGTCAGACTGGAAGATGTTCGAAGCCCTGAATATCAAAAAATCAGCTAGACCTATAACTACAAATCTGCCTCACGGCACCCGTTTGAACTTCTTGAAGTTGGGCTTCCGTTTCTCGACGAAGGCGGTTTTGCCTTCTTTGGCTTCTTCGCTCATGTAGTAGAGAAGGGTGGCATTGCCGGCGAGGTCGAGGAGGCCCATCTGGCCGTCGCAGTCGGCATTGAGCGCGGCTTTGAGGCAGCGGAGAGCCAACGGGCTGTGCTGGAGCATCTCGCGGCACCAGATGAGGGTCTCGGTCTCGAGATCGACGAGGGGAACGACTTTGTTCACGAGGCCCATGTCGAGCGCTTCCTGGGCGTTGTATTGACGGCAGAGGTACCAGATCTCCCGGGCTTTCTTTTGACCGACGATGCGGGCGAGGTAGCTGCTGCCGAGGCCGCCATCGAAGCTGCCGACTTTGGGGCCGGTCTGGCCGAACTTGGCGTTGTCCGCAGCGATGGTGAGATCGCACACGACATGGAGGACATGCCCGCCGCCGATGGCGTAACCGGCAACCATGGCGACGATGGGTTTCGGCAGGGTGCGGAGCTTGCGTTGGACGTCGAGGATGTTCAGGCGCGGGACGCCGTCTTCGCCGATGTAACCGGCATCGCCACGCACCTTTTGATCGCCGCCGGAGCAGAAGGCGAGCGGGCCTTCCCCACAGAGGATGATGACGCCGACGTCGGGATCTTCATGCAGTATCTCGAGCGCGATGAGCATCTCTTTCACGGTCTGCGGGCGGAAGGCATTGCGCACTTCCGGCCGGTTGATGGTGAGCTTGCCGATGCCGTCTTCGGTTTTCTCGAGCTTGATGTCTTTGAAGGTTTTGATCGTGGTCCACATGGGAGTTGGCGATGGTTTGCGCTACGCGCGTTTGCGGTGGTTGGCGGTGGTTGATCAAACAACTGCAAACAATGGCCAACCACTGCAAACCATTGCCAAATTCATTTACGCCTGAAAGCTCGTGTAGCCCTGCAATTCCGCGAGGCGTCCGGCGACATCGGCTTTCGTGACCTTCTGGAGCTTGTGCGTGCTGAAGGCTTCGCAGGTGTAGCTGGCGGTGACGCTGCCGTGGACGACGGCCTGGCGGAGGTCGGCGAAGGTGGGCTTGGTCTTGTCATTGGCGTGAAGCCAGCCGGCCATGCCACCGAGGAAGCTGTCGCCAGCGCCGGTGGGATCGAAGACGGAGTCGAGGGGGTAGGCGGAGCAGGAGAAGAAGTCCTCGGGGGTTTCGCCGAAGAGGTAGCTGCCGTGCTCGCCGCGCTTCACGACGACGAAGCGGGGGCCTTTTTCCTGAAGTCGGCGGCCGGCTTCGATGAGATTGGTGGTCTTGGCGAATTCCTTGGCTTCGCCATCATTGATGACGAGTAGATCAATCTTCTTCAGCACGTCATGCAGGCGCTCGTTCGCGATGCTGATCCAGAGGTCCATGGTGTCGGCGATGATGAAGTCGGCACCGGTGCATTGCTCGACGGTCTGGATCTGGTTGTCCGGGCTCATGTTTGCGAGCACGGCGATCTTGGCCTCAGCAGCGGCGGCGGGCATTTTGGGCAGCCAGCTTTCGAGGACGTTGATGCCCACGGCATGCGTGGTGCGGTTGTTCATGTCTTCGTGGTATTCGCCGCTCCAAGTGAAGGAGGCTCCGCTGCTGCGCTCCAGGCCATCGAGTGTGATGCCCTTGCTGCTGAGGAGGTTCAGGTGAGCCTCGGGAAAGTCATGCCCGATGATGCCGACGAGATGCACGGGCTGGGTGAAGATGCTGGCGGCCAGGGC
>JBILPY010000495.1:0-3812 GCA_044373575.1 Prosthecobacter sp.
GCGGCGCACGGTGGAGAACCAATGGGTCTGACCAAATGAAAACATGGATAATTCTTAGCTGGGGAGCTGAACCTTAGCTCTTTATGTTCTGGTGGTAAAATTTTTTCACCTAAGTAGGACCAAGGTATTATCATATTTGCTAACTCTTGAAATCTTATCGTCAGGCACTGCCAACTTCCTGCCAATAAACTTCCGCACAACGCGGCCAGGCAAGGGTGGCTGCATATTGGCTCAACGAGTCTGGGACTGGTGGTCTCGCCAAAACCTCCAGCAATACCTTGGCGTAGTTGCCTGGCTCCCGACCTGCCACCAGTCTGCCTCCTTGCGGAGCCTGGTTCAGTATTTCTGAGATGCCCCCCACATCCGTAGTCACGAGTGCGCGCCCCGAAGCGAGAGACTCGAGCAGAACATTCGGCACTCCTTCGTTGTGGCTGGAGAGACATACAATATCCGAACAACGCATGAATTGTGCCACCTCAGGAGGCGACTTCCTGCCCGCCCAGATTACGGCGCCATCCGGCAATCCCGCCCGCTTTGCCAGAGCTGTAAGCTCCCCCTGAAGCGGACCGCTGCCGATCATCACGAGCCGCAAAGGTTCTGACATCGCCTCCGCAGCGAGGGCCGTCGCCTGAATGAGCATATCCAATCCTTTCACGGGCAGGAAATTGCCCACAAACAGCAGCAGTCTGCCATCGCATGGAAGGCTCAAAGAGGCTCGTGCCTGCTGTGAATCACCGGGATGGAACATCTGCGTGTCCACCCCATTATAAACTGCCCGCACTCGTCCGGCATCGGCTCCAGCGCGCAGCAGACGCTGCCGCAGATCCTCGCTGCGCGTGATGATCCGCGCCCGCTTTGTTAAGTTTAGGATCGCCCGACGCCGCACCGGCATGTCCAGGTACTGATGCACGTCCGAGCCCTGTGCTACGCTCACCATCGGCAGGCCTGCCAGCTCAGGCACCTGATTGACTCCACTGCCATCAGGGAAGAGCCAGGGCACGAGCAGGGCGTCTGGCTTCCACCCGGCAGGCAGCTTTGACAGAGCCCGCCGCACTGCCAGCGCGAAGAGGCGGTCATTCATCCCGCCAAACTTCGGCACATAGGGTGCCCAGCCATAGACTGGGTGGAAAACTTCATCTCCAGGGCGTGGCTTGAGTTCACATCTACTTCCCCTCCAGAAGCCATGCCCTGGACGCAGGCAGATCACGCGGATGTCTGCATCTGGCCGCTGCACACGCATCGCATGAAGCAGGGTCACATTATCCAGGCCGCGCCAGGGCTGGACAGTGTCGGGAAAGAGATTGGAGATAAAAAGCAGCCGCATGGAGCAGGCTTCCTCAATCATGCAATCCATGCCTTTGCCAGTGCCATTTTCGCCACAGCCTGCCCTGTGGCCATGCAGGTGCCCATGACCCTCACGGATGCCAGCGCTTCATGGTCAGCGGAAAGGCAGCGCCCGGCAAAGAACAGTCCGGGCAATCGAGCACTCCGCAGGCAGCCCGCCGGGATGCCCGCAGGTTCCGGGTGGTCGAAATAACGAAACTTCGGCCCGCGAGCGTTCTCGCGCATCTCCATCGGCCAGCCTGCCAGTGCCATCTCATCATCATAGCGTGTGCATGCAGCCAGCTCGTTACCTGTCAGCACCACATCCCCGATGTAGCGCGCCGACTCACGGATGCCCGCCTGCACCGGCATCACCGGCTCGGGACAGTTTTGAAAATCGGGATGCTCCACCCGCAGCAGGTTCCATAAACGCATCGCCACGTCTGCTCCCACCACCTCCACTTCCGCGCGTTTCGTGGAGTCCAAGGGGTTCCAGCCCCCCTTCCCTGCTTCGAGATCAATCGTTAAAAACATCTCCCCGGAAGTCGTCGAATCACGGACCTGCGCCCCCATCGCCGCCTCGGGCAGCCTGCCATCCCGCACCGCACGCACGATCTGCGCTCCTAGCCGAAGTCTCCAGGTTTCATCATGCACGCCCGCCACTCGCGGCAGCGAGCAGACATAGGCTGGCCGATACAGCCGCTCCGACTCCGCCTGGGTCCAAAACTCATCTCCGAGGAATCGTGCACCCGTCGCGTCACCCGTCGTGTCCACCAGCGACTGCGTGAAATGCCGCTCCAGGGTGCCAGCCCTCATCGTTTCGATCTCCCAGCCTGCATCAAGCCTCCGCAGTGCGGTCCACTCTACGCCGTTCATGCGCGTGAGATTCTTTTCCGCAGCGCATAACTCATCCGCCAGAATCGCAAAAAGAGCCGGACTCTGTCGCAGCACATACACACGGCCCATCAGGTCGGGTGCCGACTGCCCCGTGCGTGTCATCATCGCCTCACCGATCTCCTGCGGGACACCTGGATTCAGCCAGGCCCAGGGCCGCGAGACATCTGGGTGAAAAAGGCCGCAAAAGGTATGCACCAAAGCATTCACCCCCATTCCACCCAGCCGCTGATGCCTTTCAATCAGCAGTGTCCGCGCACCGCCACGCGCTGCCACCAGAGCGGCGGCTAGGCCAGCACTGCCACCTCCAGCGACGATCACATCCCATCTTTCCATCATGTCATGTGAGGCTTAAACCGGCATCATCGCGTGGCAAGACGACCATTTCACTCATACCACCAGCTCACCCAGGGCATCGCGCAGCGGGTCGATCTCTGCAGTGCTGAAGCCCAGATGCAGATGCCTCCTCCAGCCCTCTGCGTGCTCGAACTTGCCCGAGAGCTTCCCCACCCGCTGTGAGACCTCATCCATGCTGATCAAATACGAATCCATCCCCTGGCTCACATCCAGCCAGTGCTTCTGGCTCACATGCGCCGCCAGCGACTCACGCTTCCGGGCATGGACCGCCGCCGTATCCACATACAGATCCGCCTGGATCGGATTCCGCAGCGGATCACACAGCCCGTGCGGCATCGCGTGGTAAACCGTCACATCATGGAAAAACGCCTCACGCATCGGATCACAGATAAAGTTCGGGATGCCATGGGCAAAGGAACCCGTCACGGCCAGACGGCAGGCATTCTGATGATCCTCCATATAGTCAGCGGGCGAATGCGTCAGCACGATGCTCGGCTTCGCCGCCCGCACCACCGACGCCACCTTGCGCAGGTGAGGCACGCTGTAGGTTAGCTCCAGATCATCGCTGATCGGCGGATAAAAGGTCGCGCCCAGGATGCGCGCCGCCTCCTGCCCTTCCGCCAGCCGCGTCAGCGTCGTCGTGGGGCCATCCATCTGGACTGATCCGCCATTGCCCGTGCAAAGATTCATGTAGTGGACATCCCAGCCGCGCGCCTGGAGCTGGAGCAGCGTGCCAGCGGCGACGAATTCGATGTCATCAGGATGGGCGAAGAGGGCGAGGACGGAGGGCATGGTAGTGGTGGAAGCAGAGTACGGCTGAGCCGACGCGATTTCACAGCTTCGTTCGCCTCACCCACAAAAAAGCCAGAGGCTCACGCCTCTGGCTTTGGTTTGAGGAGTCAGGTCATTCCCGCGCCGCACTTACGGCACCACAACCTTGGCATTCGCCTGCACTCCACCGCTAAAGGTCAGCAGGAGGGTAAGCTGGCCATCGGCCAGGAAGATTCGGCGTCCCAGGGCTCCACCCGTGGTCGTGCCATTCAGCAGAGCAGTGATCGCAGTCACGACCCGTGGAGTGCCGTCCACGTTGAGGGTGTCGCCTTCACGCACGGCCAGCTTCACGGCTCCGCTTTCGTTGACGACCCAAAGTCCGGTGTCGTTGGCAGTGGTCACGCCGCCGACTCCAGTCTTCATCGTGGCTTGGAACAGCGGCTGCGCGGTGCCTGGCAGGGCGATCT
>JBILPY010000496.1:0-3809 GCA_044373575.1 Prosthecobacter sp.
GAATCTGGGGCGCGGCTGGTTTGACCTGGGGTGTGGGACGCGGAGGTGTCATTTGAGGCCTCACCTGGGGGGTGGTGCGCTGAGGCTGGGATGGTAGGGCCCGTGGCTGAGGAATGCTTGGCCGGACCTCGCGCACTCTCTCTGGAATTGAGCGTGACTGGGGTGGAGTGAATGGCGATGTGGGGGACTCTGGGCGGCGGACGTCAGGGAGACGTCCTGGGAGGCTTGGCCGACTTCCAGGAATCACCGCCGTGGCTTTTGGTGGCAGGTTCATCGATGGTGTGGTGGGCCGCCTCGTTTCTGCGCTGGAGCCTGGCAGGGTTGGTGGGCCGACTCGGCGGCGATCCTCTTCATTGCCCGATCTGCCTACATCAGGGCGGGGCATTTCATTGGGGGGCCTGACGGTGGGCACGGCTTTGCGGACTTCTTCACTGCTGCGGCGTGGATCTGTGACCCGGCTGAAAACTTTGCGTTCTTCGGGGCGCAACAGACGACCAACGGCTGGAGGTGACACCTTGCTGGTGACGACTTCGGGCGTTCTATCGGGCAGACTGCCACGGCTGACTCTGGCCAGCTCGTCGCGATGATGCTCACGCAGGCTTTCGGCGGCTTTGCTGTCGCCGACACCACGCCAGCCACGGTCAATGTCCGGGCGTTCCAGGCTTTCGCGAACGCGGGAAGGGATGCTGGGAGATGAATCGCGTCTCACGGTCGGTGCGGCGACGACGAGCTGGCCGCGCTCGATGCGGGAAAGGCTTCTCAATTCAGGAGGACTTCCGCCACGAGGGTCGAGCCAGTTGTTGCGGAAGGTTTCATCATCACGGCGCAGGCCGAGGCGGCGGATACCATCGTCACCTCTGCCGAAGCGGTCAGGGTCAGGGCCGCCGACGAAGATGTTGTTCACCACGTTCTGCTGATAGCTGATGTTGGTGATGTTCACCGACTGGTTGATGTAAGTGAGGTTGCGATGGCGATCGACGATGCAGTGTCTCAGCGATGTGCGCCGGGCGAAGAGATTGAAGGGAACGAAGTTGTAGTAGGATGGACCGATGTCGTAGTAGCTGTCCGACCACTGATTGAAGCCGATGCTGGCGGACCAACGCGCTTCAGGCGGTAGAGGAGCCCAGCCGACGTGATCATTCGTCTGCCGCCAGGAGACCCAGGCAGGAGCCCACTCATAACCAGGCACCCAGACCCAGCTCCCCTGCATGCGAATCCAGCGGCCATAGTGGTAGGTGGCCCAGCCAAAGTCTTCGTTGGAGATCCAGGTCCAGCCGGCATCAGTGTAAGCCCAGTAGCCGTCTGAATAAGGAGCCCAGTCAGTCTGCTGGGCGACGGTGGGCTGCCAGACATAGCCATAGTCGTCGGCGTAGATCCAGTCGCCGTAGGGGCTGAGTGTGTCGAAGAAGAAGTCGATGGAGACATCGACCTCCGCGTGAGCCGAGGGCACCGGCACGGCCACGGCGAAAAGCGCGGCACATAACCAAAGTTTGAGGAGTTTCATGATGGGTTGATGGGTGTGTTACGTGTCCTTGGATGCAGCAGTGTGGCATTCATTCAGTTTATCTGTCATTCAAGGTGGGCTGGTGGTGCAGGATGTTGTTTGGGCACTCGCCTCCACGAGCTACTGCTGTGCCTCACCACCATACCCCATGTCACTCCTCGAACGCCTTTTTTCCATCGGCCCGGTCCGCAAAGCCATCTGGCAGCTGTGGTATCCCTTTCTAACCCGCCGCCTGCGCGGAGAGGAGGTGCTGTTTCTCAACTACGCGTTCGAAACCGACCCGCCTGTCGGTTTGAAACTGGAGGCCGAGGACGAGCCGAACCGCGCCTGCATCCAACTTTATCACCACGTGGCATCACAGGTGGATCTGCGGGGGAAGGTGGTGCTGGAGGTGAGCTGCGGCCATGGCGGCGGCGCGTCATGGCTCACGCGCACGATGCAGCCCGCGAGCTACACGGGGCTGGATCTGAATCCCTCGGGCATCGCCTTCTGCACGCAGCGTCATCGCGTGCCGGGGCTCTGCTTCAAACAGGGCGATGCGCAGCGATTACCCTTTGCGGACGGCACGCTAGATGTGGTCATCAATGTCGAAGCTTCGCACTGCTACCCGGACTTTCCCGGTTTCCTCGCCGAGGTCGCCCGCGTCTTGAAGCCAGGCGGACACTTCCTTTATGCCGACTTCCGCTTCAGCGATGGCTTCGCTGAATGGGAAAGCGCCATCGATCAAGCGCCGTTGCGCGTGGTTCAAACACTCAACATCCGCGATGAAGTCCTACGTGGCATGGAGGTCAATGCCACGCGCAGTGAGGCGCTGATCAGTCAACGGCTGCCGAGCTTTCTGCACACGCTCGGGCGCGACTTTGCGGGCATCCCCGGCTCGCGTGTGCATGAGGCACTGCGGAGCGGTGAGCTGTCCTACCGCTCGTGGTGTTTCCGGAAATGAAACTCATGGCAATGCCCTTCATCGGGAGCTAGTGAAGCATCATGAAACTCGAACAAGGTCAGATCTGGAAGAAGGGCGATGAATACATCCGCATCGTCGAATGGGCGCGCATGTCCATCGAGTACAAGCTCATGAAAAACCCAATCTCCAAGGTCGGCACGGTGCATCGAGCCAAGAAGAAGGATTTCTGCCGTCTGCTGAAAGGCGCGGTGCTGGTCATGCCGGAGAGAGCTGAGGCACCCGAGCCTGAAGCTCTACCGCCGGAGGCGTGACGCACGCGGAGAACTGTGAACGAATTTGTCACCGGCTGATGACGGTGATCTCGCGGCGGTTGGCGGGGAGTTGGCGGGCGTGGAGTTCTCCAGGGGCAAAGCGGCGGGCCTGCTGGAGGAGGGCGGGGAGCAGGGACTCGACCTGGCCGTCGTTGATCTTCAGGGTGAGGGCCAGCCAGCGCGGATAGAGCATGTGAGTGAGACGCTCGACGTATTTGAGGGCGAGCCCGGGGTGGAGGTTCATGTCGGAGGCAAGGAGGTCGATCTGCGGAGGGAGGTCGCGCGGGGAGACTTCGCCAGCGGGGATGGGGAGGTGGGTGTAGTTCGGGTGGGCGAGCACGCGGGGATCCATGGCACCGGTGTCCACTCCGATGACTTTCATACCGCGCTGGAGGAGTGCCCAGGAGGCTCCGCCGGGAGCGCTGCCGAGTTCCAGGGCGATTTTTCCACTTAGGGCTCCGGGGGAGGCGAGGTCTAGCCAGGCGAGGGATTGCTCCATTTTCAGCCAGGCACGGGATGGAGCCTCGGGCGGGAGGGCGAGGCGACTCAGGGCTCCGGGGCTGGGATGAGCGGCGGGGCTGCGACGGTGAATGCCGATGAACCAAGGCTCGGTCTCGGCACCCATGATGACATCAAGGATGTGCTGGCCGCGCGGTGCGAGTGGGATAAGCGGGGCGAGATCGTCTTGGATACGGTCGATCTGGGGCCAGACATCGTCGGGGACGCCGTCCTCGCTGTAGCAGCGGGGGAAGACGTGAACGGCAGCGAGGTCGAGGGCCTGGGATTGGACGAGTGCGGCGACCTCTGCCGCGCTGCGTGCCATGCCTGCGGACCAGCCGCTGACGGCGGAAAAGGATGCTTCGAGCTCGAAGTCGGGGCGGGGCTCATTGCGCGCCTTCCAGGTAATGAGCTGGGGCCGCATGAAGGCGGGGGTGAGCCAGCCGCCATGACGTGCGGCGACCTCACGCTTCAGGGAGGGCTCAGAACCGGCGCGGCAGGCGGCAAAGACAAACTCGGGTATTTTCATCGGCTGATCTCTGGCACGGTTCGTGGGCACAAAAAAGCGCGACCTGCATGAGGTCGCGCTTCG
>JBILPY010000497.1:0-3806 GCA_044373575.1 Prosthecobacter sp.
GTGGAGCTGTTTCTGCGGGTTGATACGCGGTGGGCGTCGGCGATGAAGGTGATTGATGAGTTGCGTGCCGAGGAGGACAAGATTCAACAGCAGATCCCACATGTCATGGTGATGCGGGATGAGAAGAAGCGCGAGACGCACATCTTGAAGCGCGGCAACTACGAGACCCCCGGCGACATCGTGCCGCCTGCCGTGCCTGCTTCCATGCCACCTCTGCCTGCGGGCACCAAGGCTGACCGGATGGCCTTGGCAAAGTGGCTCGTGTCACCACAGCATCCTCTGATGTCGCGCGTGGTGATCAATCGTCTGTGGCAGCAGTTCTTTGGTCGCGGCATCGTGAAGACTCCAGATGACTTCGGTCTGCAAGGCGCACTGCCATCGCACCCTGAGCTGCTCGATTGGCTCGCGGTGGAGTTTCGCGAAAGCGGCTGGGATGTGCAGCACATGATCCGCCTCATCATGGAATCAAAAACCTACCGCCAGAGCGCGGTAGTGACACCAGCCATGCTTGCCAAAGACCCGGAGAATGTGCTGCTCGCACGCGGTCCGCGTCATCGACTCGACTCACGCTTTCTGCGCGATCAAGCGCTCGCCTTGTCCGGACTGCTCGTGGAGAAGCGCGGTGGCCCAGCCGTGATGCCTTACCAGCCGCCGGGCATCTGGGAGGAAATGAGCTTTGGCAAGAACCGCTACTTCCAGGGCAGTGGCGAGGACTTGTATCGCCGCAGCCTCTACACCTTCTGGCGGCGCAGCGTGGCCCCCGCGAGCTTCTTCGACGTGCCTGCGCGTCAAAGCTGTGCCGTGAAACCCCAGCGCACCAGCACACCGCTGCACGCGCTGACCACGCTCAATGACGTAACCTATGTCGAAGCCGCTCGCGTGTGGGCCGAAAAGCTTGCCAGCATCGGAGATGAAACCCTGCGGCTCCAAAACGCCTACCGCAGCGCCACCGGACGTCCTCTCGATGCGCCGGGCATGACCACTCTCAAGCAAATGCTGGCCAAAGCCCGCCAGCACTATCAAGCGAACGCGAAGGCAGCCGAACAACTCATCACCACCGGCGAGTCCAAAAGCCTCGGCACCGTCTCCACCGCTGAACACGCCGCGTGGACCACGGTTTGCCTCATGATCCTGAACCTCGACGAGACGCTGAACCCATGAACCCTCTCCAACAACACGCTCTGAATCTCACTCGCCGTCGTTTCCTCGGCACAACGGCGCTCACTCTGGGTGCACCGGCTTTGCAGTCGCTCATTGCGGCGGAGACGGGTCTGCCATCGCTGCCGCACTTTGCGCCGAAGGCGAAGCGCGTGATCTACATGATGCAGACGGGCGGTCCATCGCATGTGGACCTCTTTGATGACAAACCGGAGCTGCGGAAGCGTCGCAATCAGGACATCCCCGAAAGCGTGCTCGGCGGACTGCGCCTCACCACGATGACGGCGAATCAAAAGAGCAAACCTTGTCTGCCCGCAGCCTGGGGTGGACGTGAGCGCGGTCAATGCGGCATGTGGGTGAGCGATCTCCTGCCGCACACCGCAAGCATCGTCGATGACTGCACCTTCATCCGCTCGATGCATGGCGAGCAGATCAATCACGCACCCGCCGTGACGCATCTGCTCACCGGGCACAACCTTCCAGGCCGTCCGAGCCTTGGCGCTTGGCTCAGCTATGGTCTCGGCTCCAGCTCGGACAATCTCCCGTCCTTCGTCGTCATGACCTCGCGCGACCAAGAGGCGTCCTGCGGCCAGTTTTTCTACGACTACTATTGGGGCGCGGGTTTTCTGCCCGGAAAGTATCAAGGCGTGCCGTTTCGCGGTGCGGGCGATCCCGTTTTGTATCTCAGCAATCCTGAGGGCATGGATCGCGGTCTGCGTCGCATGATGCTCGATGGTCTTGCCGAGATGAATCATCAGGCGCACGAGCGGCTCGGCGATCCCGAGATCACCACGCGCATCGCGCAATACGAGATGGCCTTCAAAATGCAGGCCAGCGTGCCGGAACTCACCGATCTCAGCGATGAGCCACAAAGTGTGCTCGATCTCTACGGTCCCGATGTGAAGCGCAAAGGCAGCTACGCCTACAACTGCCTCATGGCCCGGCGGCTTGCCGAACGCGGTGTGCGCTATGTGCAGCTCATGCACGCCGGCTGGGACCAGCATGGCAATCTGCCCACGCAACTCCCCATCCAGTGCAAGGACACCGACCAACCCAGCGCCGCTCTGGTGAAGGACCTCAAGATGCGCGGCCTGCTCGATGACACGCTCGTCATCTGGGGTGGAGAGTTTGGCCGCACGCCCTTCGTGCAGGGCGACATCAACAATCCCAAGGCCCACGGCCGTGACCACCATCCACGCGCCTTCACCATGTGGCTCGCCGGTGGCGGCGTAAAAAAGGGCTTCATCTATGGCAGCAGCGACGACTTCGCCTACCACGCCGCCGAGAATCCCGTGCATGTCCACGACCTGCAAGCCACGATCCTCCATCTCTGCGGCATCCAGCACGAACGCTTCACCTACCGCCATCAAGGCCTCGACTTCCGCCTCACTGGCGTGGAACCATGCAAGGCCGTGAAGGGGATTTTGGCGTGAGTTAGCAAAGTGGCTTCGGCTTTAGCCGAATCAGGGGCATTGAATGCGGCTAAAGCCGCAGCCACTTTTTTCACGCCTGATACCCGAGCTTTCGTGAAAGCTGATCGGCGAGTTGCTTCACCTTCTGGCCCAGCATTTCCAGACTGCCGGGCGTGACGCGATCTGATGGGCCGCTGATCCAGATGGAGGCGACGGGATGGCCGCGATGATCGAAAACAGGGGCGGCGACGCAGGCGAAGGTTTCGCTCTCTTCGCCGCGGTCGAGGGCGTAGCCTTGCGACTGGACTTTTTTGAGTTCGGCGAGGAAGGCCGTCGCGCTGGTGATGGTGTGACGCGTGTGTTTGGTGAACTTCATCTGCTGCACGAAGGCTTTTTGCGTCTCGGTGCTCCAATGGGCGAGCATGGCCTTCGCAGGCGCGGCAGTGTGCAGGGTGAAGGCATGGCCGATCTCGACGACGACCTTCACGGGATGCGAGGACGGCACCTGATCGAGCACCACGCCATGATTGCCGGCCAGCGTGCCGAGCAGCGCGGTCTCGCCGGTGACATTGCGCAAGGCGGTGAGGATGGGTGCGGCGGCTTGGATGAGTCGCTCGCCCCCGACGGCGGCATGGCCGAGGCTGAGGAGCTTGCGGCTGGCGCGGTAGGCCTTCGTGCCTTCATCGCGCTCGGCATAGCCGCGGAGTGTGAGCGTGGTGGCGATGCGGAAGACGGAGTTCTTCGGCATCTGGAGCGCTTCGGTCATCGCGGTGAGTGTCAGGCCCTCAGGATGCCGCGAAAGCAGCTCCAGCAGGTCCAGGGTGCGGTCGAGGATGGGCACCTTGTAGCGGCTGAGAGGGTTGGCGGCGGTTTTTCGGGCCTTGGGCATGTGTTTGATATACGAAACAAGATTTGCCATTGCAAACGCGTAGTTTGTGACCTTCAATCGGTTCTCCATTTCAACTCACAGCCCAAATGACAAACCTGACCTCCTCCACTGTCATCGTCACCATCGTCACCATCGTCACCGGCGGCTCGCGCGGCTACGGCGCGGGCATCGCGGAGGCCTTTGTGAAGGCGGGTGCGCGGGTCTGGATCACGGGACGAAACCAGGACAAACTCCAGGAAACCGCCAACCGCATCGGAGCGATGCCTTTCGTGGCCGATGTGGCGGACGGAGCGGCCTGGGATCGCTTGATAGCGGAGGTGATCGAGCAAACCGGTCGTCTCGATGTC
>JBILPY010000498.1:0-3801 GCA_044373575.1 Prosthecobacter sp.
CAGACTCCAGCTTCCTGTGCTAGGCTCATAGATCTCAGCGCTGGCGATGGCCGTTCCCGGAGCATCATAGATTCCCCCACAGACCAGCACCCGGCCATCCGGCAAAAGCGTCGCCGTATGCAGCCGCCGCGGCTGGCTCAGCGACCCCGTCGCGGTAAATGAGCCATCCGCATGGGCCGGAACGATCTCTGCCATCAGAAAAGTCAGGCCAAGAAGCAAAAAGAGGATGGAGTGCATACGAGGAGGCCAGAGGTCGGTTGGGCTGGTCAGACTCCCTTTGCGCTTACGGTCGAGTTCCTGACAATAAAAATGTCAGCTTCAAGAGTGACGACTCTTCTCTCTGCGGCGGATGCGAGGAGAGGGGAGCGCGCTTGGGATTTGCTGACGCCAAAGGCGGATAGCGTGCTTCGCGTTGCGACAAACTAGACGCTGCGCCTTCCACTTCACAGGACATCAAGGTGGAGTTTGAAGACACTCCTGCCACCGTGGTCAGGAGTGAGTGGTGTGCATGACCTCTGTTCGAGAATCAAAACGACGGCTTCAACGGCGAATCGAAGACGTGCAGATTGTCCCCTGGTGTGAAGGTGATCGGCACGCTGCCGCCATCGACGAAGTTGCCGAAGCCGCCGGTGTTGAACTGGGGCACGTCAGTGAAGATATCCAGGCCGGCGGGCTGCTGGATGGTGACGTTCACGCCGTTATCAATCGTGACCTTTTTCGCGGCGAGCACGGTCTGTGGACTATCGATGGAGACATCGCCAGTGAACTGGATCTGGCCGTTGCTGCCCTGGGCATAAAGATGGACGAGCTGGTCGGCATCAATGCTGGTATTGCCAAGCAGAAGCCGCCCATCAATGCCGAGCGTGCGCGCGCGGATGGAGTCACCAGCAAGCTGGGACTGAGAGATCAGGATGTCACCCTGTGGCCCCTGGGCTTCGAGGAAAACGGCAGGACTTTCCGTGTTGGCGAGAGCACGCAGGCTGGAGGAGTTTTGAATGGTGATGCCGTTCTGGGCGATCATCTCGATGAGCGAGCGTGCCTTCACGTCGGACTGGTCGAGCTTGATGTCATGCACGGCGGCAACTCTCACCTCCTCGACCTGGACAGTGGCCTGATTGGAAAGAGCTGCATCCGTACCGGCATAGACATACAGTTTGCCATAAGGCAGCGCCACAGTGCTGCCGCCGAGAGCAGCCGGACCTTCGATGAAGACATTGGCAGAGCCGCCATTGGCGGAAAGAAAAACGGACTGGTCGCTGCCTTTGATTTGAAAGCCCGGTGCCACGGTCACATCACCATCCAGGGAGGTGATGGCGATGGCATCAAGAGCACTGTCCAGATCCAGGACGCCGGTGGCTCCAGCGGAGGGAAAGTCAGGCAGGGTCGCTGTCGTGAGGGTCACATCGAACTTGCCCGCGAAGATCAGGTTCCTCGGCCCCGCAGCAGAGTTGATCAGCGGCGTACCAACGATGTAAAGTTCATCGAACTTGAAGAGTGACCAGGTTCCGAACTCGCTGAAGTCTTGATCAAAGGCCGTAAAATAAGGCTGAACGCCGTAGACGAACTCGCTGAAGTTTCCGTCTTCGTCTGGTGTAAGGGCACGCCTAGCGCGGTGATGATACCCTGACTGATGCTGTTGTTATTGACGCTGATGATGCCACGAGTGTCGATCTGCGCGGTGCCATCCACCTGAGTCGTTCCTGGAATGTAGCCAAACTGTTGACGCTGTGCTGGGGTAAGTTGGTTCAGCAATTCCAGTCGAGCTTCGCTGCTGAGCGTGACGGAGGTCCCGCGTCCCTGCAGGAGGTAGGCCGTTTCGAGCAGTTCGCCTTTTTCCTTCTTCTGATTCTGCTGCTGGAGAGCTTCTTGGAGCTGCTTCTCATTGCCGAGGGAGCTGAAATCCTTCGCGTTCAGTAACTTTGAGGTTCGGCGCAGACGCTGGAGGTCCACTTGAACAGGAGCGGGGAGAGAGCTTGCATCTGGCTTCGTGATGAGCATGTCACCCGCACTGATGGTGCGGATCTCGCTGCGATGTTCGTTGAGGAAGACATCCACCTCACCTTCCAGCACGATGATCTTCACAAAACCATCTGGATCGTATTCCATCATCACCGTGGTGCCGGTGACGGCGGCAGTGATAGCCGCCGTGCGTACCGTGGCCCCGCCGAGTTGCTTCGGCACCTGGAGGAGCATGACGCCCTTCTCCAAATTGATGTCTCGAGACTTCGAATCCAGACGGAAGAGCGAGTTCGAGCCCAGACGGGTCAGCGTTTGATCCGGGAAGCGAAGTTCCGCGCGCGATTGCGCTCCGGTGGCCAGCGCGGTTTGGCCGTTGATCTTGTCACCCACCTTCGCGGCAGAGGGAGACTGCTGTGCGGGCACAAGCCGCACGTCATTGATGATGCGCGTCACTTCAGCCTCTTTCAATGCGGCGGCTGGAAGCATCGTCGGCAGGGCGAGTGCAGTGAGAAGCAGGACAGTCTTCATAATGGACATCAGAATTTGAGTTTCAGCCCCAGGCCGACACCACTGCTCGCTGTCTCGTAATCGAAGTAGTCGATGTCAGAGTCATTCAGAGCGTAACTGGCTGTGGCGTAGAGTTCCATCCAATTCTTCGGCGTGTAGCTGACGGTTGCCCCGAGGACATGCAGCAGATCCGCACGCGGCACTTCACGGTAGTTGAAATAAGTCATGCGGTAGGCCAACGAGACGGCGAGGTCCCGCATGATTTTGTATTTGTAAGAGACATCGAGCGAGTACTCGTCGCGGAAGACCTGCTCGACGTCGTTCGTCAGATCCCAGTCGGCACCCAGTGCCACCTGGATGCTATTTTTGCGGTCGAGCACGATCAGCCTCTGAGCGCCCAATCTTCCCGAGAGGCTGTTGAGAAGGCTGTCTTGAAACTGATTGTTCGTGATGCGGGTGAAGCCGAAGGAACCCACCAGCACCACATTCCAAAGCCGCGGCTCCACATCGAGGATGCTCGCCATCGCCTCCATCGCCTCGAAATCCAGCGCCCCGGTCTTGCGGTAGCGGTACATTCCCTGACTCGCGCTCACATCGGCGAACCAGTGGCCTGCGATCCTTTTCTGCCAGCCTACTCCCGCACGTTGACCCCACATCCAATCAGCTTTCTCACCGCTCGCCACATTGGCAGCGTTGTTCGACCAAAGGGCAAATTCATCAAAGGTCGCTCGGAATGGCCGATCCTTGGGCGTCTCTTTCAGGATCAACTGCTGGCCGATGTCATCATCCGCCTCCGAGGCTGAGGCGAAGCCATTCTCCTCCCCAAGATCACGGTGACGCATTTCGTCTTCGTCCGTAGGGACGAGACTACGGCTTTGAATCCCGCTGGACTCTGGAAGACGAGTAGGGTCCACGATCTGAGCCTGGGCCGCTTCACCGAAACAAGCGCCAAGTGCTGCCACGAGTAGCGATCGTCTCAGGTAAATGCTAATCGAGAGAAGGCAGTAAGAAGACATGGGGGAGATGCAGTTCATTATAAATGTAATAAAAAAATGCACTAAACGTCAAATTGCGTTATGTATAATTATACTCGGGATAGTCATTTTTGAGAATCACTTCTGGAAATGCGCCATCGAAAGCTCCCACCTCGGCCTGCTTACTGTTACTAGAACGCATCTACCGAATGAAGCCAGATTCATCTGCTCCAAACCTCAACACCCAACGCTGCCTCATGCTGCTTGGGCTGGCTTGCCTCCTCGCCACTCTGCTCATCCTGGCGCGCGAGTGGGCTTGGAGCAGTGCACCGATCCGGCAGATGGAATGGCGCATCGAAGA
>JBILPY010000563.1:0-3458 GCA_044373575.1 Prosthecobacter sp.
AGAGGCTCAAGCCGCTCCAGGAGACGTTGTCGGCACTGCGCTGCATCTCAAAGCGGTAATAGACCACCTTGTAAATCGACGCCGCGGCATTGCTGAAGCTGCCATCGGCCTCCGGCGTCTCGAATTCGCGTTTCGCGCTGCTGTTCCAAGTCGTGAGACGCTTCGAAAAGATGTAGGGCCAGCCTTCGACATTGTCCCAATTGCTCGGCGTCTGCGTGCGGCCGATGAAGGCGTTGTTTGCGGTGCTGTTGTCGAAGTCCCAGCCGAATCCGCTGCTCTGGCCGACCACGTTGCCGTTGTCATAATCGAAGTCCTCGCGGGCAATGATCACATCCGCGCCGTTCACCGGCGTGCTGACCGGATACGCCGCCTGGATCGCTCCCCAGCTCGTGCCCACGGCGAGATCATCCCAAGTCGTCGCGCCCGTGCCGCCGCTGCCGAGGCGCACGGCGGACATCCAATTGTCGCCCGTGTAGGTGCGGGTAGCATTTGGCGGACCTTCCGGCTGCGTGAGGTCGGGATTGATCCAGAAGGAAAGGCGGTCATTCAGGAAATCCAGTTTCGCCACCAGCGTGTAGGCAGCGCCTTCCACCACCGGTACGCCCGTATAGGTGATACCGCTTTCACCGATGATGAACTCACGCACGCCACTGCTAGGGTTCACTGCGTCCTGCACGCCGAAGAAGATACGCTCGGCATTGAAATCATACACGCTGAGGCCGCTCCAAGTCGCTCCAGCAGTGCGGGTCATCTTCACGCGGTAGTAGGCCGTCTGGTAAAGGGTGCGGCCGAGTGGATTGAATACGCCATCGAGCTCGGTGGCATTGTGCTCGCGTTTCGCAGCGGAGTCCTGAGTAACGAGGGCATTGCCGGTGATCGTCGGCGTGCCAAACACGGCATCCCACGTCGAAGGCGGCTGACGCGTGTAGCCGATGAAAGCGTCGTTGTTCGTCGTGTTGTCGAAGTCCCAATAGGTGCCGCCGGTTCTGCCTGCGATGGATCCATTGGCATACGTGAACGAATCCTGGCCAAAGATCGCGTTTTGACCCGTCACCGCGACGGGATTCGGATCAATCATGGAGGCGAGCTGGATGCGCCAACTGTCCAACGCCACGCCGTCCTCACGAGCGACGATGCGCAGCGTGTAGATGCCGCTGGAAGGGATCGTGAAGGTCATCGCATTCTGTGCGGGCGTGGCGACATTGACCTGCGCCTCGCCGCTGCCATCCCAATTTTGCTGACCGAAATCGGACGTGGTGTGATTGTAGTCCTCATACCAGTCTGCATTCGGCCCGGCGTTGTCCGCCAGCTCGACGATGCCCGCGTAAATCGAGTCCGAAGAGCCATCATGCCCATCCCAGCGCATGTAAAGCCGGTAGGTGCCCGGCACGGTGAACTGCACCGAGTAGTCAATCCTCGGCCCACTGCCTGCACCGCTGAAAGGGACCGAGCCCGGCCCATTGTCCGGCTGCGCTTGCATGAAAAGCCCACCGCCGGCATTTTCGAACGTCACTCCCGTGGGCACGACGGCATTCGTCGGTGCTTCGAGCCATTCATCACCATTCCCTGCGGCTATCGCGTGATAATTCTCCGCCTCGCCTGTAACGAGACCATTGGTGACCACATACGGTGAAGTCGGCTGCAGCAGCCCCGCGAATGCGGTGCTTGCGAACAGCGCAGCGAATACAAGACTGGCAGACCGGCATGTCAGGATTAACCTGAAAACGACATGCCTAGAGGGGAGACGACCTCCCAGGTGATCTGAAAGCCATAGGCTAGGGGACATGGTTGGTGATTTTTTGAGGAGACTGAAGACTGTCTAACTTTGAAGCAAGACCCGAATCAGCCGCAGCGAGGTTGGGCGGACGCGCAGGATGCCCTCCAGATGCTTTGCGTCGCCTAGATGAATGAATAAAAGCCGCATCGTACTAGGCACTCCCCGGCCAAGAACATCCTTTCTCCACGCTTGCGATCCGGCACAGCCCGTCTTAAAAGAAGAACGCAGCAGCCACCCACCGCCGATGTGGTGAAATGGTAAACACAGCAGACTTAAAATCTGCTGGGATAACATCCCTTACCGGTTCGAGTCCGGTCATCGGCACTCTGATGGATCTCAGCGCGGGTATCTACCCTGCCTTGGTCCGATCATCCACTGCCAGGCATGCTGGAGATGGCTGCGCGGGTCTTTGTATTCGGCTTCCCAGCCGAGCACGGCTTTGGCTTTGGCAGGATCGCAGATGAGTTCCGGCGGATCACCCGCACGACGCGGGCCATAGGTGACGGGGATGGTTTTGCCGGTCACGGCTTCGGCGGTTTGCAGGATTTCCTTCACGCTGAAACCACGGCCGGTGCCGAGATTCACGGGAGTCGTCTCGCCTCCATCACGCAGGTAGCCGAGGGCTTTGGCATGGGCGCTGGCGAGATCGCAGACGTGGATGTAATCGCGGATGCAGGTGCCATCGGGTGTCGGGTAGTCGGTGCCAAAGACGCTGATCTCGGGGATCTCACCCGTCGCGGCCATGAGGATGCGTGGGATGAGGTGGGTCTCGGGATCGTGATCTTCGCCGATCTCACCGCTCGGGTCACAGCCACTGGCATTGAAGTAGCGGAGGAAGACGCACTTCAGGCCCCAGGCATGATCGCAGTCGCGCAGCACGCGCTCCAGCATCCATTTCGAGGCACCGTAAGGGTTCACGGGCGACTGCGGATGCTCCTCGTTCATCGGCACGAAGACAGGGTTCCCATACGTGGCGCAGGTGGAGGAAAAGATGAAGCGCTTGCAGCCATGGCGCTGCATGGCCTCCAGCAGGATGAGCGGGGCGGCGAGGTTGTTGCGGTAGTACTTCAGCGGATCAGTGACGGACTCGCCGACATAAGCAAAGGCGGCGAAGTGCAGCACGGCCTCGGGTTTGTGCTCGGCGAAGAGGCGATCCAGCAGGGCGGCATCGGCCATGTCACCCTCGATAAAAGTCACGCGATCCAGTGGCAATGCTTCGCGGTGGCCGAAGACCAGACTGTCGAGAACGACGATCTTTTCCCCCAGCTCCAGCAGATGCCGGACGGTGTGTGAGCCGATGTAACCTGCGCCGCCAGTGACGAGAAGTGTGCCTGTGTTTGCCATTTGGTCGTACCGATAGCGCGGGGTGGTGGAGGTTGGCAAACTACAGATTCGCCCTCAACTGAGGGGGATCGCGCTTCGAGAAGATCTACAGCCGGAACGCACGCCTCACTCCAACCCTTTCCGCAGCTCATGCACCGTGCTGATGATGTGATCCTCGACCTTCTCGCTCCAGCGGGTCGGGTGCGTGCCCCACTTCATGGCATCGCCGCCCTCGTAGCCGCCTTCTTTCCAGACGCGGTGGCTGGGGATGTAGCTTGGCACATCGTTCGTGTAGGCGCTGACCCAGACGAGAGGGTCTTTGATCTCCGCTTTCAGCCGCAGGGAATAATCCACCACG
>JBILPY010000499.1:0-3797 GCA_044373575.1 Prosthecobacter sp.
GCCGGAGATGGAGGCTTCGAGGTAGTCGCGGGCGAGGTCTCGTTCCTTCGCAGTGGGTTCACGACTCAGCGAGTAACGATAGGCGAGCTCGATACGTTCAGGCATCGGTTTGGCCTCACCAAGCACGCGTGCGGCGGCGGATCGGGCCTGCTCGATGACCTTCGGATTGTTCATCAGGAAGAGCGCCTGCGTGGCGACGGTGCTGGTGGTGCGCTGGCCGATGGGCTGGTTGATGTCGGCGAAGTCGAAGACCTCAAACAAAGGGTGGCGCACGTTGCGGAAGGCGGCGGTGTAAACGCTGCGGCGGGTGTCATCGAACTTGAAGCCGTATTCGAGGATCTGGATCTTCTGGTCGTTGGAGTCCACCTTCCCTGCCCCGCCGACATTTGGGCCGCCGAAGGTGGTCTCCATCGTTCCTGCCGCGACAAGCATGGCATCGCGAATGCATTCGGCATCGAGACGCTTGCGATTCATGTGGGAGAGCAAGCGGTTGTCGGGATCATTCGTGGCCTTAGCTTCACTGGCTTGGCGGTAGGCCCGGCTCATGACCATCTCCTTGATCAGCTTTTTGAGGCTCCAGCCTTCCTCCATGAACTTCACGGCGAGGTAGTCGAGTAGTTCAGGATGCGAGGGAGCCTCGCCGGTGCTGCCGAAGTTGTCGGTGGTGCGCACGATGCCGGCTCCGAAGAGCCAATGCCACACGCGGTTCACCATCACGCGGGAGGTGAGCGGGTTGCTGCGGCTGGTGAGCCATTGGGCAAATTGAAGGCGTCCGCTTTGGTCACCTGGGATCGCAGGCACATCACCCTTCATCGCGACCTGGAGGAAGCCGCGCGGCACCGGAGCGCCTAGATTGCGAATGCTGCCACGAATGTGGATGCGGGCGTCTTCGGGCTGCTCGTCATCGGCCACGGTCATGGCTTCAGGACGGGTGGGTGAGGTCTTCTTGATCTCTTTGATCTGCTTCTCGAGTTCACTGAGACGAGTCTTGAGTTCCTTCTCCGCAGTCGATGTTTTCTTCGCGGGCATGTCCGGCATCTCGGCTTCGGCAGGCAGGAACTGCACGGCATCGACGGTCACATAGCCCTCGGCACCGGCATTGGAGATCATGACAAAGTTCTGCCCGGTGGCCTCGAAGCGCCAGGTGCCTATGCTGATGAATTGCAGACCATTCAAAGCTTCGGTGGCTTCTTTGAAATACACGAGGTCCTCGCCATCGGCATGAAGCACGGTGGCCGGGATGCGCTCCGCACGACCAGGGCCGCCGCTGTACGCCACGCGGACTTCATAGCGTCCCGCGACCGGCAGCTTCGGCGTGAAGGTCATGGTCTTCTCACCGCGATTACGGTTCAGGTCATGCGAGTAGCCGCCACCAATGAAGGGGGGATACATGCTGGAGAGCTTCCATTCGCCGATCTTCTGCGCCTCGCTGTCATCGACGACGATGCCTGGCAGGTCCGAGGTGCTTAGGCTCTTCTTTTTTCGGAGGGCGACACTACCGGCATCGCGAAGCTGATCTTTGAGCAGGGCGGCCTCCTTTTCGAGCTTCCCGAGCACGCCTTCAAACTTCACGAGCTGCGCTTCATGCTCGCCATCGAAGGGCAGCGGCGTGTCGATCCAGTGTGCGACGTTGTCGGTGTAGTTCTTCAGCGTCTTCGTGCTGCGGAAGATGCCAGCGAGCGCGTAGTAGTCACGAGTCGGCACGGGATCAAATTTGTGATCATGGCAGCGCGCGCAGCCGATGGTCATGCCGAGAAAGGACTTCCCAATGGTGTCGAGTTGCTCGTCCACGATGTCCATGCGCAACATGCCTTTGTCCTGCTCCTCGTAGTTCGTGGGGCCGAGCGTGAGGAAGCCGGTGGCCGTGAGCTGGCGGCGACGCTCGGCGGCATTTTTGGCCTCCAGCAGATCCCCCGCGACCATCTCGGTGATCATCCGATTCAGCGGCACGTCATCGCGGATCGACTCGATGAGGTAGTCGCGGAAGCGCCACGCATCCTTGAACGGCAACGAGCGACCACCACCCGAAGATTCGGCGAATCGCGATAGATCCATGAAGTGCGAGGCCCAGCGTTCGGCGAAGGCGGGCGTGGCGAACTGGCGCTCGATCTCAGCCTTGAGATCCTTGATCTCAGTCTTCTCTGGCGGAAGGCCTACGAGATCAAAGTACAAGCGGCGGAGGAACGTGGCGTTGTCAGCATCGGGTGCAGGTTGCAGACCATTGGCTTCCAGCTTTGCCAAAATGAAACGGTCGATGTCGTTCGCGGGCCAGTCGGACTTCTTCACCGCTGGCGGGGCTGGCTTCTGCGGCACTTGGAAGGACCAGAAGCTGCCGTCCACCTTTGGCTGGGTGCCATGCTTTGCACCGCCGGGCACATCGGTGCGTGGATCGTGCGCGCCTCTGCTGATCCAAGTCTTCAGATCAGCCATGTCAGCTTCGGAGAGCTTCTTTTTGGGTGGCATCTTCAGATCACGGTCAGCGTAGCTCACGGCCTTCCAGAGCAGGCTTTCCTCGGCCTTGCCGGGGATGAGCGTGGGGCCCGAGTCACCGCCGTTTTTCCAGCCTGCCTGATGATCGAGACGCAGGCTTCCCTTCTGTTTGTCTGGGCCGTGGCAGTCGATGCAATGCCCGATGAGCAACGGCCGGATGCGCTTTTCAAAGAACTCCTGCTGCTCCGCCTGATCAGACACAGCCCCGTGCATCATGGCGGGGGCAAAAAGACAGGTGATCAGAAGGGTGTTTCTCATGCGGGGCCTACGCTAACGCCTCCGCTGAAAGCCCTCTTTCAGGGGGTGGCTGTTCGCAGATCGCAGACACAGGCATCGACTTGCCTTTTTCCGCTGGCAGATGGTCCTGAAGCACTCGTCATTAACCGACTCAAAACCTGATGCTTCTTGCGGAATCAGCCCTGTCCAGTCTATCTGTGATTTTACCGCATGAGCGCCCCTTCCTCTTCCCCGGCCTACCGTCCTGACATCGACGGCCTGCGTGGGATCGCTGTGCTGCTCGTGGTGCTCTTTCATGCGCACATCACCTTTCGTGGCGGCTTCGTGGGCGTGGATGTCTTCTTCGTCATCTCCGGCTACCTCATCACCACGCTCATGATGAAGGACTTCGCCGCAGGCACCTTCAGCCTCGTGGATTTCTGGGAGCGCCGCATCCGCCGCATCTTCCCCGCCCTGGCTGTGATGACTCTTTTCACCATGGCGGCTGGCGCGGTGCTGCTGTTTCCAGATGCGCTGCAAAAGCTCGGCGCCTCCTTGGTCGCGCAGGTCCTGCTCATCTCGAATCTCTACTTCTGGAATGACTCGTCCGGCTACTTCGCCGGTCCTGCGGAGGAGCAGCCGCTGCTGCACACTTGGTCGCTGGCCGTGGAGGAGCAGTTTTATCTCTTCATGCCATTGCTCTGCCTGCTGCTCTTCCGACGCTGGTCCTCACGCCAGGGACAGCAGACGCTGAAGGCCGCCTGTCTGCGCATCTTCACCGTGCTGCTCGGGCTCGGCTTTCTCTTCTCCATCGCCGCCACCTGGTGGGATGCCCATACCGCCTTCTACTGGCTGCCCATGCGTGCCTGGGAGCTGCTGCTCGGCGCCTGTCTGGCCTGCCTGCCGGACACCAGGCCCGCCCTCACCGACCGCCGCCGCACCCTGCTTGCCGCTGCGGCGCTCCTCACCATCGTTGTCGTCGGCGCGGTCTATGACAAACGCACCCTCTTCCCCGGTCTCGCCGCCCTGCCGCCCTGCCTCGCCACGGCGGTGCTCATCTGGGTGGGAAATCCCCTCTTCGGTGGCAATCC
>JBILPY010000501.1:0-3793 GCA_044373575.1 Prosthecobacter sp.
TTTCATGAAGCTCACCATCATCGGTTCTGGATACGTCGGACTCACCACAGGCGCCTGCTTTGCCGAAGTCGGACACCACGTCGTCTGCGTGGACAATGACCCCCGCAAAGTCGAGACCCTCCTCGCCGGCCAGATCCCCATCTATGAGCCCGGCCTCGAAGCCCTCGTGAAGAAAAACGTCGCCGCCAAACGCCTCCGCTTCACCACCAGCACCGAGGAAGGCGTCGATCATGGCGAAGTTCTTTTCATCGCCGTTCCTACCCCGCCACAGCCCGATGGCAGCGTCGATCTCACCTTCATGGAAAAGGTCGCCCGCGAGATCGCCCAATACCTCAGCAGCTACCGCGTCATCGTCGATAAAAGCACCGTCCCCGTCAAAACCGGCGAGCGGGTCGCCCAGACCATCCGCCGCTATGCCAAGCCCGGCGTCGAGTTTGACGTCGTCAGCAATCCCGAATTCCTTCGCGAAGGCAGCGCCGTCCCCGATCTCATGAAGCCCGACCGCATCGTCATCGGTGGCAATACCGACCGCTCCATCGCCCTCATGCAAAAAGTGTACGAGCCCTTCGCCGCACCCGTGCTCGTCACCGACATTAACAGCGCCGAGCTCATCAAACACGCCGCGAATAGCTTCCTCGCCCTCAAAATCAGTTACGCCAACGCCCTCTCCGAAATCTGCGAGGCCAGCGGTGCGGATGTCCTCAAAGTCGCCGAAGGCATCGGAGCCGACAAACGTATCGGCCGTGACTTCCTCAACGCCGGCCTCGGCTATGGCGGCTCCTGCTTCCCGAAAGACATCGCCGCCTTCATCGCCATCGCCGACCAGCTCGGCACCCCCTTCACCCTCCTGAAGGAAGTCCAGCGCATCAATCAGCACCAGCTTGATCGCTTCATCGAAGGCATCCGCGAAGCCCTTTGGGTGCTGAAAGACAAAAAGCTCGCCGTCTGGGGCCTCGCCTTCAAGCCGAACACCGACGACGTCCGATCCTCCGTCGCCATCACCCTCGTCGAAAAGCTCGTCGCCGAAGGTGCCATTGTCTCCGTCTATGACCCCAAGGCCATGGACAAAGCCAAGGCCCTCCCCTTCGCCTCCAAGATCACCTTCGCCACCAGTCCACTGGAGGCCGCGCAAGGAGCCGAAGCCCTCATCATCGCCACCGAGTGGCCCGAGTTCGCCTCCGTCGATCTCGCCGAACTCCGCGCCACCATGCTCGCCCCCATGATCTTCGATGGCCGGAATCTCATCGACCCCGTCGCCGCAGCCGACTTCGGCTTCCAATACCGAGGCATCGGCCGAGGCGTGGTAGAGACACGGGCTTGAAATGACAAGGGGGGCGCGGATGTCCTCATCCGCAGGTATTTAAATGCAATGAACCCGACACTGTCCCTGCATTACCATCAATAACGAAACGCACAGTAAAGCGCCTCTTTTTAGCGGTGCTCGTGGTGATTGCAGGGGTTAATGAGGTTGCTAGATACTGAACCGGAATGGCTGGAGCGATACGACCACGCGACGAGCACCCCTGAACTCCGCCTTGCCCATCGCCCGGGAACGTGGCTTATCTGCGGCCCGCTTTTTTCTCCGCACCTTTTGTCCCCCGTACCTGTGAACGTCCGCCGTCTCTCCGTTGAAGTCCTTGAAACCTGGCAAAAAACGCCGCGCTATGCCACCGACCTGCTCGATGACAAAACCCGCCAGGCCGCCCTCTCCGGGCCGAACGCCGCCTTTCTTCACGACATCGTCCTCTCCACCCTGAGGCACTTAAACCTGCTCGATCATTGGATCGACCAGCTCACTAACGGCAAGCATCTTGACCACCGCACCCGCTGGATCCTCCGCGTCGGCCTCATCCAGCTCCTCATCCTCGGCGTCCCCTCCCACGCCGCCGTGAATGAAACCGTCGCCGCCGCCGGACGCGCTGCCACTTTGGTGAATGCCGTCCTCCGCCGTGCCGGGCGCGAGCATGACAAGCTCCTCGCCCAGCGCCCCACCCTGCCCCTTACAGTCGCCTACTCCCACCCCGAGTATCTCATCCGCCGCTGGATCAAGATCATGGGCAAAGAAAAGGCCGAGGCCCTCTGCCAGTGGAATCAAAGCATCGCCCCCACCTTCGTCCGCATCAACCGCCTCCACGACGGAGCCGATGAGCGACTCGCTCAGCTCCCCGGACTCACCCCGCATAACGAAGAAGACTTCTTCCAGTGTGAAAGCACTCCGCGTGAAGCCTTAAAACAAGGTCTCTGCTACGCCCAGGACCCAAGCACTGCCATGGCTCCGCGAATGTTGGCCCCGCTGCCCGGCGAGGCCGTGCTGGACGCCTGTGCCGCCCCCGGTGGCAAGACCGCCATCCTGGCCCAGCTCATGTGTGGCGAAGGGAAGCTCTTTGCCTGCGACAGCTCCGCCACTCGCCTCACCCGCCTCAGGGAAAACCTCACCCGCCTGCACGCTCACATTGCCCAGGTCCATCAGCACGACTTCCTCTCGGACAGTCCCCCGCCCTTCGGCAACCTCCTCTTTGACCGCATCCTGCTCGACGTCCCCTGCTCAAACACCGGCGTCATGCGCCGCCGTATCGATGTCCGCTGGCGGCTCAGCGAGGATGAATTTGCCCCCCTTGCCCAGACACAGCGCGCCATCGTCGAGTCCGCCCTTCGTTATCTCAAACCCGGCGGCACTCTCGTGTACAGCACCTGCAGCATTGATCCCGAGGAAAATCAGCAACTCGTCAAAGCCGTGCTTGCCGCTCACCCCGAGCTGGAACTCGCCGAAAGCCGCCTCCTCTTCCCCCCCAAAGACCAGACCGACGGTGCTTATGCCGCGCGTCTTGTTCGCAAAGCTTGATCACCCGAGCTTGCCCCTCCCTGAGGGCGGCGACACTTGGCCATTCCCCGAAAACTAAAACTGCCGCCGCCTCAAAACGAGACAGCGGCAGCTTGGAATCAACCACTCAGGCTTTTACGACCTCACGCGTTCGCACGCAGGATCTGCGCGAGCACATACGGCAAGATGCCGCCGGCGCGGTAGTAGTCGATTTCGACAGGGGTGTCGATGCGGACGATGACGGGGACGTCAAAACTGCTGCCGTCAGACTTGTGGACGCGGAGGGTGGCTTCGCTCATGGGCTTGAAGTCGTTGCTCAGGCCCAGAAGATCGAAGGTGGCTTCGCCGAGGTCCTTCACTTTGTCGTAGTCAGCCTTGTCCTTGAAGTTACAAGGCAGGACGCCCATGCCGACGAGGTTGCTGCGATGGATGCGCTCGAAGCTCTTCGTGATGACGGCTTTCACACCGAGAAGGCGGGTGCCTTTGGCGGCCCAGTCGCGGCTGGAGCCCATGCCGTAGTCTTCACCACCGAGGATGATGCTCGGCGTGCCTGCGGCTTGGTAAGCCACGGCGGCATCGTAGATGCTCATTTCTGTGCCTGCGGGCTGAAGGAGCGTATCGCCACCTTCTTTACCACCAAGCATGAGGTTCTTGATGCGGACGTTGGCGAAGGTGCCGCGAGTCATGACGAGGTCATTGCCGCGACGGCTGCCGAAGCTGTTGAAGTCGGCCTGCGTGACGCCGTTTTCGAGGAGGAAGCGGCCTGCGGGGCTGGCTTTCTTGATCGCACCAGCGGGGCTGATGTGATCGGTGGTGACGCTGTCGCCGAAGATGCCGAGAGGGCGGGCACCCTTGATCTCGGTGATATCGCCGGGTGTCATGCTGAAGTCGGCGAAGAAGGGCGGATGCTGGATGTAGGTGGATTTGCCATCCCACTCGAAAACTTCGCCAATGCTGCCTTTGATCTCGTTC
>JBILPY010000502.1:0-3792 GCA_044373575.1 Prosthecobacter sp.
TTTTTTGCCAAAGATGCGTGGCGGGCGAGAATACGCCGACTGGTGCTCACGATCCTCATCCCGCCGCTGCGCATGACGACATGCACGAGCACGCCGGACGGCTGGCTGTGGATTCCCGGCGTCGGATGGCGGGCGACTGGCCCCACCACTTCGGCGAAGCTGGAGGGCAAACTCGCCGTACCCATGCTGGTTCTGACATTGCTCGTCCTGCCCGTGCTCGGCGTGGAGCTGGGCGCAGGCGAGGCTCTGGAAACCCGCCCGCGACTCGCCACGGCGGTGCATTTGGCGACGAGCCTGATCTGGATCGGCTTCACGGCGGAGTTTCTCTGGATGATTTCCGCCACGCCGCAGAAGCTCCTCTACTGCCAGAAGCACTGGATCAATCTGGCGATCATCCTCCTGCCGCTGGTGGCCTTCCTGCGGGCGCTCAGCGCACTACGTTTCCTCCGCGCGGGCAAGCTGCTGCGCGCCTACCGGCTGCGGACGCTGCAAAGCCGTGTCTGGCGCTTAATGCTGGCCTTCAATCTCTTCGAGCGGCTCCAGCAGCGGAACCCGAAGAAGTACTGCGCCGGACTGGAGAAAAAGATCGCCGAGATGGAAACAGAGTTGGCACGGATAAAGGAAAAGCTGGAGACGTTCCGGGACAAGGTCTAGCCTCGCGGGCATGACAGACCTTCCCCCCCCCATTGGCATCATCGGCGGCTCCGGACTTTACGATCTGGAGGGCTTCGAGCAGCGGGAGGAGATCACCGTGGAGACACCTTTTGGTCCACCTTCGGACAAGCTGGTGACGGGTCTGTATGCCGGGCGGCGGGTGTATTTCCTGCCAAGGCATGGCAAAGGCCACCGCATCCTGCCGACGGAGCTGAATCATCGTGCGAACATCTGGGCGCTGCGCAGCCTGAACGTGCGCTGGATCATCGCCGTCACCGCTGTGGGCAGCCTGAAGGAGGAGTATCACCCGCGCGATGTGTTGCTGCCGGATCAGTTTTTCGACCGCACGAGCCGCCGTGAACATCACACCTTCTTCGGGCGCGGGATCGTGGGTCATGTGGCCTTTGCCGATCCGATCAGCACGGGTCTGCGTGGGCTGCTGGCGGAGGAAGCTCAGGCCGCTGGTGCCCGCGTTCACAATGGCGGCACTTATGTGAACATGGACGGCCCCGCTTTCTCCACGCGCGCTGAATCCAACGCGAACCGCCAGCTCGGCTTCGATGTCATCGGCATGACCAATTTGCCTGAGGCAAAGCTGGCCCGCGAAGCGGAGATCGCCCTGGCGACCATGGCGATGATCACGGACTACGACTGCTGGAAGACGGATGAGGAACACGTCACCGTGGATGCCGTAATGGCCCATGTGGCGGCGAATGTCGCGCTGGCAAAAGAAGTGATCGCCCGTGTCATCCCGCGTATCCCGCAGGAGCCGACCTGGCCTGAGCACAAGTCCCTGGAGGGCGCGATCATGACCGACCGGAAGCTTTGGCCCGCTGAGACGTTGGAAAGCCTGCGCCCCATTCTGGCAAGGCTGCTGTGAGGCCGCCGAGACATCGGCAAGATGGAACCTCGCCTTGCCTCGCTGCGAAGTCGGGTTAACGGACACTTCACCTCCATGTCCGACCTTTTGAGCCATCCCCTCTGGCAGGCCGACTCGCTGGGCAGCGCGCTGCCGGATGACGAGTTCGGCGTCAGCGTCAGTCTGCCCCTGTGGCGTCACGTCATCGGCTATGAGGAGGGCGATCAAGACATCGTCTCGAAGTTCCGATCCGGCTACCCGCGCTTCTGCTGCCCACCTGCCGTGAGCCAGTTGTTTGCGGCAGCGGAAAAAGATCTTGCCAGTGCTGGCGACCGTTGCCTCGTCTTCCCGCGTCTGCTTCATGCTGAGCGCTGCATCGAGTTCATCGCACGTGATGGCTTCACCGGTCGTGCCGCGAGCTGGCACGAGGGTCTCGGCGTGGCCATCTTCCCGGCGGACGCCTATGTCAAAGCACGCCGCTTCTGGCGCTTCTGCGGTGAGATCGTCAGCACTCGCCAGGCCTGCGATGCCCTCGGCACCCGCAAGACCACGGTGACCGAGGCCGAAGGTCTCGCCGCCAATCAAACGATCCGCGAACGGCTGGCCGCACTCTCCGGCCAACTGCCCGGCGATGTCTTTCTCTTCCCGAGTGGCATGGCGGCAAACTTCGCCGTGCATCGCATGCTCACCACGATCCGCCCAGGGCGCAAAACGGTGCAGCTCGACTTCCCCTACGTCGATGTTTTGAAGCTCCAGCAGATGTTTGGCAATGGCGCACACTTCATGCCGATGATCGAAGAGCAGGAATACGCCGCACTTGCTGTGCTGCTGAAGTCCGAGCCGCTCGCCGGCATCTTTTGCGAAGCACCGAGCAATCCCATGCTCCGCTGTGTGGATCTGGAGCGCCTGCTCGCCATCCGCGCAGCCTCGCAGCCCGGTGTGCCGATCATCATTGATGACACCATTTCCACCGTCGCTCATGCTGATGCCCTGAAAGTGGCCGATGTCGTGACCACGAGCCTCACAAAGAGCTTCTCCGGCGCAGGCGATGTGCTCGCGGGCAGCGTGATCCTGAATCGCGCCTCACCGCATCACGCTGCGTTCTCCGCTTTTCTCACGCAGCACGCAGATCACATCCTCTGGCGTGGCGATGCCGTGGCGCTGGAGCAAAACAGCCGCGACTTCGCCCAGCGTGCCGAGACGATGAGCCGAAATGCTCTCGCGCTCGCGGACTTCCTGCGTGCGCATCCACGAGTGGAAAAAGTCTGGCATGCCCGCGAGCAAGGCGGCGCGGGATACGAGTTCATCCGGCGCGAAGGTGGCGGCTACGGCTGCCTCTTTTCCTTCCTGCTCAAAGACGCCGCGAACACCAGCCCACGCTTCTACGACAACCTCCGCGTCTGCAAAGGCCCGAGCCTCGGCACGAATTTCACCCTCGTCAGCCCTTACACTCTGCTGGCCCACTACGACGAACTCGACTGGGCTGAAAGCTGCGGCGTGCCACGTCACCTCATCCGGGTGTCCGCCGGTCTGGAAGACAGCGCCGATCTCATCGAGCGGTTTGAAGAGGCGTTGGGGAAGTAGGTCAAAGGCTCGCCGTCAAGAAGGGTCAAGAGCTTCGCGTCAACTGGTTGTCAAAAGATCAAGAGGTCAAGATGGCCGCTGAGCAACCTTCTTGACCCCTTGACGATAACTTGACTGCGTTGACCCGGCTTACAGATCCTTGTCCGTCACAGCACCTTCACTAGCGCTGGTGCAGAGCTTGGCATACTTCGCCAAGACGCCACGCGTGTAGCGGGGCTTCGGCTGCTTCCATTTGGCGAGACGCTCTTTGAGTTCCTTGGCGGGGATGCCCAGCGTGATGCTGCGCTTCTCGGCGTCGATGGTGATCGGGTCGCCATTTTTGATGACGGCAATCGGGCCGCCGACGAAGGCCTCGGGCGTGACGTGACCGACGACGAAGCCGTGGCTGCCGCCGCTGAAACGTCCGTCGGTGATGAAGGCGACGTCTTTACCCAAACCTTTGCCCATGATGGCGGAGGTGGGGGAAAGCATCTCTCTCATGCCGGGGCCGCCTTTGGGGCCTTCCATACGCACGACGACGACATGGCCTTTCTTGACCTTGTCGTTAAGGATGGCTTGGAGCGCGGTTTCTTCGGACTCGAAGACGATGGCCTTGCCGGTGAAGCTGAGCCCTTCCTTGCCAGAGATTTTACCCACGGCACCTTCGGGGCAGAGGTTGCCTTTGAAGATGACGAGGTGGCTGTCCTTCTTGATCG
>JBILPY010000503.1:0-3791 GCA_044373575.1 Prosthecobacter sp.
CTCGTCTCCGACCTCCGCGACGACACCGCGCACGCCACCACCCTGTCCGAGGCCCTTCAACTCCTCGCCACCCGCGCCCCCGAAGGCATCGCCATCACCCTCGACCTCAGTCCCATCCCCGCCATCCCGCCGCCCGTCACGCATCACCTCCGCATGATCGCCCAGGAAGCCATCACCAACGCCCTCAAACATGCCCACCCCACCCACATCACCCTCCACCTCTCCGCCACACCTGCCTCTTCAACACTCCATCACTCCAACACTCCATCCGTCCTGTCCCTCCGCATCACCGATGACGGCCACGGCTTCGACCCCACCGCCCAAACCCACGGCCAACCCGGCCACTTCGGCTGCATCGGCATCCGCGAACGAGCCAGGAAAGTCGGTGCCGAGGTGAAATGGGAAAGCGAGAGGGGAAAGGGAACGTCGGTGTGTGTCGAGCTGCCGCTGGGGAAATGACGAAATAAGGCCGAATCACGAAGGCCGTTCACGAGCAGGAAAAGTTTGGGTGAGGCATTACGCGGCGGTGATGGTGAGGATACCGTCGATCATGTCCTTCAACCCCGTGAGCTGGCTGTGCATCTCTGCCGAGGAGTTCGGCGAGTTGTTCTCGGGTTTGGCGGGGTGATGTGGGTGGTTGGCTACATCCTTATCCAGGACTAGAAGCCCCGTGGTTTGCATCTGTGGCAAAGGTTTCCAAAAAAACCCCTCCCTATTCCCAATATGTCATCACCACACCTGGAGCATACATGCCTACGATACTCGATTCCATTGCCGCTGGAAGATGAGGACGAAGAACTCCTCGACTGCGATTTCCAATACACATCGGCCTGACGTGCCGCAGCAAGTTGAGCTTGCTTCTGTCTATGAAGCTCTGTGTTTGCTTGTGCGACATCAGCAGAAGAGCCGCCATTGAGCTGCGCTAGCTTGCCGGCTGTGGAGGAATGCCCATTGATGGCAGCGATATAGGCGAGTGAACGGCCTTGGTTATCTCTCACCGCCAGGGGTGCTCCGTTATTGTGAAGGACATCAATCATGTCCTCATTTCCACTTCGAGCTGCGTGCACCATCGCGGGCTCGCCTTGGATGGGCATTGAAGCGTTCTGAGGAGTGCAGTTGGCTATGACCCCTTGTAGGTCATTCCGAAGAACTGCTCCCGCGAAGCCAATACTGAGCGACTCCTGGTGAATGCCAGCGCATGATGTCAGCATCAGGAGAAGAGAAAAGAATGGAAACCATTTCATAATCATTGCGGCTTTAGGTTAGCTTAAAGTTGGTAAGGAACAGCGCTGCTCATTCCCACACGAACAGTTGAGCCAGTGCTTGCTGGGATCGGGTATGCGGTGCTATCTGCTTCACCGGCAGAGAGAGTGCCATCGGCATTTTCATTCACACGCACCTTGATCATGCGGGACTTGTTGTCGGGAGCACCAGGCTTGGGTTTTACCTTCACGGCCACATACTTGGCACCGCTAGACTTTACGCTTTTCATGATGCTACGGTCTCTAAGGGCGTTGTTGGCTTGCCTCTGCGCAGCGCGCTGCTGTTCCAGGCTTGCTTTGTAAGAGGCTGAAACGAGAGCCCCGGCTGCTGCGCCTAGCAAGCCGCCAACAATGGCCCGCTTCTGCTGATCTTGGTAGCTGCCATTGGAGGTCGCTGCGCCGATTAGCGCTCCAACCACAGCCCCTCCACCAGCCATTTGGTTCATGTTCTCCATTCCCGCACAGGAGGGAAGGCAGATACTGATAACGAGCGCGAGACTGATGCTGTTTCTGGTGGTCTTGTTCATAGTTTGGGTATGTAGCTTGAGGGGAAACGGTTGTTAACTGGCTTATCTGAGTTCGGCTAATCGTTGTTTGGCGTCTGCGTTGCCTAGGTCGGTGGCGTTGGCATAAAGTTCTTTGGCTTTGGTCCTATCTTTCGCCACACCAAGACCATTCTCGTAACAGGAGCCTAAAAGGTAGGTGCCCTCGGCATGCTTTAGCTCCGCTGCTTTCGCAAAAAGAACAGCCGCCTTGGCCGTGTCTTTTGTGACTCCGCGCCCCGAGCTGTATAGCTTGCCGAGATTCACTGCCGCATAGGCCTCTCCTCCGTTGACGGCCTTTTCATACCATTCGATTGCTTTGCTAATGTCCTTTTTCACCCCATTGCCATTTTGATAGGCCCAACCCATGTCGTTCATGGCAGTAATGTTACCGCTGGCCGCTGCCTTTTGATACCATCCGACAGCTTTCACGGCATCTTTCTCGACACCACGTCCATACTCGAGCGCATAACCTGCCTGCCGAACTGAATAAGCATCACCAAGCAATGCCGCTTTTTCAAAGCACTCGAAAGCTCTCGATAGATCTTCTTCCTTGGCTGAGGTATTTAGAATGTTTGCGGCCATTCGGTAGCTTTCAGCGCGACCAAGCTCCCCGGCTTTGATGTAATAGGAGATCGCTTTGTTAACGTTTTTGGCGACTCCCCGCCCGTTTTCGTGCTGAGTTCCGAGATTTTGCCAGCCAATAGCGCCCCCCATCTTCCCACATTCATAAAAGAGGTCATTGGCCTTTTTGTGGTCAGCCTCGACCCCATCGGCGTTTGCATACTTACTTCCAAGATCGTTCAACCTCTCCGGTTCAATAGCCGCAGCCATTCGGATATATTGCTCCGCTTTGGCCTGATCTTTTTGCTCCGCATGCCCACGCCCACCATACCAGTAGTCTTCGAAAAGGTATGTAAAGGCAATGACATCACCGAGCGCACCCGCACGCTCCCACAGCTCTTGAGCTTTTTTGCGGTCTACGGACACTCCATTGGCCCCATACGTGTAGCGAACTCCCAAGTCCCGCACTGAGGCCGGGTGGTCTGACGCCGCAGCTTGCTGAAACAGCTCAAATGCACGGGTTGTGTCTTTGATGCATCCAACTCCATTCAGGTAGGCGTTTGCTGCGGCACTGAGAGCCATGCAGTTTCCGACAGCCCCGGCTTCCTCATAAAGTTCCAGAGCCTTGACGGCATCCTTTTCGACTCCAACGCCTCTCGCATAAGCTTCAGCGAGGAACATGAGTGCAGCGGGATCTTTCGATGCTGCAGCTCGTTGATAGAGATCGAAAGCCTTGCTGTCATCTTTGTCGGTGCCGGTTCCGTTTTCGTAGCAGCGTGCGAGATTGCGAAGAGCGGTGATGTCGCCGGCATCAGCCGCTTGCTTTAGCAATCCAAACGCCGCCTTAGCATCAGGAGGCTGTCCCCAGCCATTCAGTGTGCACAGTCCCTTGGCCGTGGTATGACCTTTGTTCGCCGCATTCATCATTAGTGACTTGGTTTTCTCAAAGCTGCATTTGACGCCTATTCCCATGTGGTGGCGCAGTGCGAGTTGCACGATGGCGGTGGTGTCGCCCGCATCGGCCATCGCTTGGAGTTCCGCTAGGGGCATCTTGAGAAGCTGGGTGACTTCTGCCGGGATAGGAGGATGCACTGGGGCTGTCGTTACATCTCCACTTTGGCTCGGCTGAACGGGCGCATTAGGCATCACCAGCGCCACCCCAAGTTCTTTGAGCTTCTGCTGAGCATCGGCACTGCCTAACTTCGCCGCCTTTTCATACAGTTCTCGTGACTTGGCTTTGTCAGCGGCCACTCCCAGACCATTTTCGTAGCAGTTGGCCAAGTCACTCGTGGCGGCGGCGTGGTTCGCTTCACTGGCCTTGGTAAACAGTTCGACTGCCTTTACCATGTCTTTCTGCACGCCACGCCCGCTGGAGTAGCTCTTAGCCAGGCTCCACTGGGCCCAGCTATTGCCGCCATCTGCG
>JBILPY010000504.1:0-3780 GCA_044373575.1 Prosthecobacter sp.
GCCACACCTTCGCTGTCAAAAACGGAGAGACGGTCGCCGACACGAACGACGGGGCCACCACCCATGACCGCGCCGTTGACGGGGCGGCTGGTTTCGATGGAAAGGAAGACATCATTTCTCCCATAGGGCCACTTTTGCGCCATGTGCCAGGCACCGAGGAACCCGACTTCCTCAGCTCGGGTAAAGACAGCGTGGCAGGTGGTGCTGAGATTCAGCGAGGCGAGTTCCCAGAAGGTGGCGATGATGACAGCGCAACCGATGAGGTCATCGCAAGCCGTGGCTTCGACCTTTTCAAAAGAGATTTGGGTGGGGAAATTCCAAGTGGCAATGTCTCCAGTGGCCTTGCTGCGAAGCCCCTTTTTTACACCTGCATCGACGAGTTCCTGTGGAACGCCGCCGAGGAAGTCCCACTCGGCTTTCTTGCCGGGCTTTTTCACAAAGGCGGGATGATCCATGTGGGCACCGAGAACCCAGGTAGGGCTGCTCTTGCTTTTGCCACTTTTGTAAGTGGCATGAAGGTTGCCAAACTTGTCGCGCTTCAGCTTCACATTGGGGCAGCTTTTGAGCAATGACTCTATCTCCGCTCTGACATGATATTCATGAAACGGAGCGGTGGGTTGTTTGAGAATTCGCTTGAGAATAGTCGCGAGGTTGGGCACTGCCATGCGCACATCGTAACGTCTTTTTCACAACAACCAACTGCCAACGTGAGGAACCTCCGATATTTCTTTGAGACGGCACTGGTGGCTTTCGCCGCCTGGCTGCTGCCTCGCCTGCCACGGACGGCGGTCATGGCTCTGGCACGCAGTTTCGGGCACCTAGCTTTCTGGCTGGATGCGCAAGGGCGGAAAACAGCCCGTGAAAACCTGCGCGCTGCCTTTCGTGGCAGCCTCTCTGAGGCAGAGGTACGGCGCATTTCCCTCGGCTCTTATCAAAACTTCGCGCGCACTTTTCTCGACCTCTTCTGGTCATCGGCGCTGACGCCGACGAACTGGCAGCAGCATGTGAGCATCCGTCTCGATGATCCGGATGCTGAGGCAAAAGCGCGGGAGACAGGGGCTTTGTGGGTGACTCCACACTTCGGCAATTTCGAGTTCGTCAGTTTGGTCTGGGGCTTTCGTGGTGTGCCGTTCACCGTGGTGGCGCAGAATTTTAAGAACACTTCCCTCACCGCCATTTTCAAAAAGCTGCGCGAGCATTCGGGACACACGGTGATCTCCCAGGACAATGCGATGCTGAAGCTGATGAAGGCGCTGAAGCGTCAGGGGCACGCAGGACTGCTGACGGATCTGAACATCAAACCTGGCCGTTCGGCGACGGTGATCGAGTGCTTCGGCATGAAGACCTGCGTGCCGACATTGCATGTGGAACTGGCCAAGCGGCTGGGGCTTTCCATCATCACAGGTGTCTGCCAGCCTGCGCCGGATGGTCGTTATGAGGTGCAGATCTTCGAGGCCATCCGCCCCTCTCCCGAGGATGATACACAGGTGCTCACGCAGCGTGTGTGGGATCACTTTGAGAAAGCGATCCGCGCCTATCCCGAAGGCTGGCTCTGGATGTACAAGCACTGGCGCTATCTGCCCAGCAAGGAGCGCGATCCGGCATACCCGGCTTATGCCAATCCCTATGTCGGCTTCCGAATGATGGTGGAAGCACTGGAAAAGTAGAGCTTTAGATCAGCGACTTCAGTTCAGACTCGTAAAACCGCTGCGCCTCCGCAGCCCCCGCCTCGTAGAAGTTGGGCATCTGCTTCCCGGAAAATAGTGCCGGACGATCATGCGTAGTCGTCGTGACGATCACGCGCTTGCCGTGAATCTTCGCGAGACGGAGGCGGTAGTGCAGCAGTTGCTCGCTGGCACAGGCGTGAGCACGCGCTGTCAGGTTGATCAGGTTCAACGGCACAATCCTACTGGAAGCGGAGCCATGGTGCGTGACACGGTGCAGCACGATCGTGTCCACGCTGTCATCCTCCAGCCACGGATCGATCGGCGTCTCATGGGCGATCCCTCCATCGAAGCAGTCCATGCCCGCGTGATTCAGCGGCTGAAAGACGGTGGGCACGCAGCAACTCGCCACCATGGCGCGGGCGAGCGAGCCACTTTGCAGGAAATGCGTCGTTTCGTTGTCCAAATTGCTGACGGCTGCGAGGAAGCGCGGCGCTTGGAGATTCTCGATCTGCAGATCGCCGATGATGGACTCCAGATAGGCCACGGCGGCATCGGCTTTGAAAACCCCAGGGTTGCGCTCGAAGAACGTGTTTCGGATGTAGTGAATGAGCCAGGGCGTGTCGTTGATGAAGGACTGCCGCAGCTTCCACGAAGTCACTACTTCGCGAATCTTCGCCTCGGGCAGACCTGCGGTGAAGAGTCCGGCCGCGATGGCTCCTGCCGATGATCCCCCCACCGCCACAGGCCGCACGCCCAGTTCATGCAAACGAGTCAGGAAACCTGCGTGCGTGGCGTAGCCGAGGAAGGAAGCCCCGAGGGAGATGGCGATACGGGAGGACAAGGGGGAAGTTCTCAGTTCTCAGTTCTCAGTTCGGGGTCTGCCGCTTCTGCCAGTGAAGTGGCACCGCCCCGAAGAAACAACACTCCCCCAAACACGCCCCACACCACACCCATCAGCCATCCGACCAGCGAGGCGGAGATGGCGGTGGCGCCAGGCAGGCCGGTGAGCCCGTGGACGAGTGTTTCGAAGGTCTTTTCACGCACTCCGAGGCCGGAGACTGAGATCGGTAGGCCCGCGACGGTGTCCACGATGGGCATGGCAGCCATCACCTCCATCAAAGGAGCCTGACCGCCCACCGCAAAGATGGCGCAGTAAAAAGACAGGAAGTGGAAGCCGAAGAGCAGGATCGAAAGCAGCACGGACACGAGCGAGCCGCGCCAGTCACGTCGAAGCGCATCACAGGCATTGGCGAAGTTCTTCAGCGGTGCATAGCCCAGCATCCAGGGCCACTGCTTCTCCCCCCAGTTATAAAGATGCGGCGTGAAGGAGACAACGGAGAGAAAGACAAAGAAGAGCGCTCCGCCCATGAACATCTCATAGCCTTGCAAAAGGGTGCGCACCTCCGTGCTCAGCGTGGCGAGACGATCATGGAAAGCCGCTCGGCAGGACAGAAATAAGATGCCCAGCCCCACCATGCCAAGCAGGTGATCCAGCATCACGGACACCATGATCGGCAGTCGTCGCGCACCCGGACGCTTCATCAGCGCAAGCACACGGTAGGCATCGCCACCAATGACGCCCAGTGAAGTGATGTTGAAGAAATTGCTCACCACGGTGATGCGCATGACTTCTCCACTGGGCACCGGATGCTGCTGACCACGCAGCAGCACCTCCCAGCGCAGCGCACTGAGCCAGATGGAGATGCCCACGCTGACGAGACCGGCCAGCGTCCACATCCAGTTCACTCCGAGCACCCGCAGATGCGGCAGGATGCTCTCCATGAAGCGATGCTCACGGAAAATCATCCAGAGCAGCACGCTGGTGACTGCCAGTTTGAGAAGGATCGGCAGCGCCTTTTTCATGCAACACAGGCAGCGGCTGGCACCTCAGGCAAGACCCGCTTCTTCGATGGCTTTGGCGATGCTCTCCACGTTGTGGAGGATCTCCCGAGCCTTCGACTGATCGCTGATCTTGAGTTTAAAGTGCTTCTCAATGGCGACCACGAGTTGGAGCGCATCCACACTGTCCAGGCCGATGCCGTTGGGGCCAAAAAGGGGGGCTTCATCTCCGATCTCATCCACGCTCACTTCCAGCATCAGTTCGCTGGCCATC
>JBILPY010000074.1:0-12316 GCA_044373575.1 Prosthecobacter sp.
AGCTGACGCCGCCGAGCAGGTTCGCATGATCGGCGAGCTGCGGGCCGTGGGTGTCAAAGCCGCCGGTGGCGACAAAGAAGATCTGGCGCGTGATGCCGAGCGGTCCCTGCGCCTGGATCATCTTCGCCACGGTGCGGAGCTGCTCACCAAGACCGGAGTTCGGGATGGTAGGGAAGTTCGAGGTGCCTGCGAGCGCGGTGTTGATGGTGTCAGCCTCGATGATGGACTTGTTGGAGAGATCGGCGAAGGCGTCTTCCATGAGGTTCGCATACTCGGCGTTGAGGATGTTGCGGAAGGCGGTGTAGCGCGTCACATCCTGAGTGCTGGTGCCTTGTCCCAAACGAAACACCGGCGTGCCACCGGGGCCTGGACGGAAGGGAAACATGGTCTTGCCGACCTGGAAGAAATTCGTGCCGCTGAGGCTGACGAGCATCGACACCGAGGTGCGCTGCTGCGTGCCGACGAGTGCCTCAGCCATGCGTGCTCCCCAGCCGGTTTGGTTGTAGGCCGCGTTCATCGTGCTGGCGCTGGTCTGCCACTGCATCTGCTGATCGCTGTGGGAGAAAAGGTTCTCCGGGATGGCTGCGGTGCGGTTGCGGTAATCATTCATCGTCGCGGGGGCGATGAGTGTGCCGACGTTGGTCAGCAGTGCGGCTTTGCCGACATTGTAGAGGTCGCGCATCCCGGTCATCGAGGGATGCAGGCCGAGTTGGAGGCCGTTATCGTCGAGCGTGTTCAGCGCGAGGATGTTTGCCTGCGGGATCGTGAGCACGGTGCGGCTGGCGGCATACTTCGCGTGCGCGCTGCTTTCGCGTGGCATGACTTCGTTGTTCGAGTCATTGCCGCCGTAAAGGAAGAGGCAGACGATGGCCTTGTAGGGCGTGCCCGGCGCGAGCACATCCGCCGCCTGGGCATTCACATGCCGCAGGGTGAGGATCGTGTTCAGCAGGCAGGTCGTGGACATCGCCGAGCAGGCGCTGCCACCCAGGAAATTCCGGCGCGTGAGCAGAGTGGGCATTTCAGGAGAGGACATGGGAGGGCGGGTGCTGGATTTACTTCTCCATGACGAACTCGGGCGAGGCCGAGAGGAGTTGGAGCATGACTCGAACGCCGTTGGTGGCATTCGTGGAATGAAGGGTGTGCAGGCTGAGCAACGATGAGCGCAGGCTGGCGGACATGGGGCGTCCGAGGAGGATGGTTTCGATCTTCGTCATGAGCGCGTCAGGCGTGCTCCAGAGGCTGGTGAGCGGGGCGAGATCGAGCGTGATGCGACTGCTGGCGTTGGTGTAAAAGCCGTTGGTCACGCCCTCGAAGAAGTAGTTCGCGGTGTCGGTGGCGGTGAGTTCGGTGGTGATCTCAAACTCGGGGGAAACGATGCCTGCATCGAGCACCGGCCCGGGCGGGGCGTAGCTCGGTGTGAAGAAGTTGAAGACTGTCGGTGCCTGCATCGGCCACTGGCCGATTTCATCCAGTGCGTTCCACATGAAGTAGCGGCCCAGCAGCGGAGGATTGCTGCTTGGAGCTTTGCCCAAGGCACGCATGACACGGGAGAGACGGATCATCGGCTCGCTCATCTTGCCCGAACTAACGGTGGTGCCAATGCTGCGCGCCTCGCTGTCGAGCAGGATGGCTTTCACGACAGCGCAGAGATCACCACGCACGCCCTTGCCGTTGTCATCCCACACTTTGGAGACGCGGAAGATGTAAGCCGGAGTGGGGTTGCTGGTGACGAGTCGCTGGATGAGTCGCTCGGCAAGGAAGGGCCCGACATTGGGATGCGCGGCGAGCACATCCACGCAGCGGCGGATGTCCTGAGCGGCGGTCTGTCCGGCAGGCACGGTGGCTCCACCGACGATCACCTTTTGTCCGCGATCATGCTGATCTTCGAAGGACATCATCGGGTTGATCTCGTCCGGCCAGCTCGTCCAGGTGAAGCTGCGCGAGTTCGCGTAGGTCCAGCCGGTGAAGGCGCGGGACAGCTCGCGAATCTCATCCTGCGTGTAGGTCGGGATGGCGTTGCCAGAGCCATCGCGCTTGAGGGTGCCGTCTTTATTCAGGTGCTCCAGGCCGATACTGAAGAGCTGCATGATCTCACGGGCGTAGTTTTCATCCGGCTTGGTCTTCGAGCTGCGTACCATCGTCAGCCAGGTGCCCATGATCGGATTCAAAGTCACATCTTCGAGTAGTTGTCGATACGTCTTCCCCGGCGCGATGCTCTTCACGAGCATGTCGTAGAAGTTCGTGCAGCCGCGCGGGTAGTTGCGCAGCCCGGAGCCTGAGCGGTCGGAGATGACGATGATCTCACTCAGCGCGAGCGCGACTCTTTGGCGAAGCTGATCGGGGGAGGTCATCGCGAGTGTCCACCAGCTATAAAGGCGATCTTCGGTATTCAGCGGCGTGCTCGTGGTGGGCATCATCGCGCCGGGGAGGCCGAGCGTGTTGGCGGTGCGGGAGAGTTCGAGGAGCTTTTGCTGAGCGCCTTCGAAGAGGGCCATGCGGTCGAGATGATCGAGGTGGCTCGTGGCGGGCAGGGCGAGCTGGTCGTCGATCCATTTGGCAAAACCGACCTGCTTCACCTTGGCGATCTCGGCTTCATTGGGACCAAAGGTGGCCTGCTTGAGGAAGCGCGCGGCGTCGATGTCGGAGATCGTCGCGGGGGCAGTCCATGCTGTGGTCGGATGCGTGCCGCTGGTGTCGGCGGGATAGGTCGGCGCGGTGTTCGCGGCGACAGCGACCGTCACCTGACGGGTGGCGACGACGCTTTGATTGCCGGATTTATCCGTGACGATGTAGCGCAGCGTGTAGGTGCCTGGCGTGGAAGTATCCACACTACCTTCCACTCGCACATAGCCGGTCACATCGCCGTCGATGCCATCGAGTGCGACGAATCCAGGATCGGTGAAAGCGCCGCCGACATTGATGGTGACCGCGTTGCCGCCGGTGAGTGTGACCGTGGGCGGTGTTTTGTCGGTGAGCTGGAGCGGAGAAAGGAAAGCCCCGTCGATGACTTCAAACGCGGTCTTGCCAGGGCAGAGCCAGGCGAGCGCGAGGTGATCCCGCCAGCCGCTCTCTTTGTAGCGGATCTCGATGTAGTAGCTCTGGCCCTTCGTCAGCGAGACGGGGCGGGAGAGCTGGTAGTCGGGGAACTTCCGCCATTCATAATAGTCCGTGGCGGCGGGCACGAAGCAGAGCAGCTCTTTCTTCTCCGGCGTGCGGTCGGTGCTCAGATAGACCTCGCTCCATTCATCGGAGGCGAGATTGAAACGATACACGCCAGTCACGGGCGGATGCACATAGCCACGAAGCAACATGCCGTAGTTGTCGCCGGTGTTTGAGACGATCTCGGAAGTGCGAAGCTGGAATCGTTCGTCGGGGCTGTTGGGGTATTTGGCGTTCTTGGTGAGATCCGTGACCCATGAGCCCGAGATGCCTTTGAAGACTTCCGCGAGGATCGAGCCCGTGCCGATGCCGAGTGCGGGGGAGATGGTGACGCTCGTGGTGGCTGAGCGGGAGTTCTTGCCATCGGTCGCGGTGATCTGGATCTGGAAAGTGCCTGCGCCAGGGAACTGCACGCCTGTTGTCAGAGCGGTGGGAAGATCAAAGATGGTGCCAGCAGGTCCGCTGACGACTGTCCAGCGATAGGCGAGTGCCTGCGGGCCTGGGATGTAATCCAGCGCGGTGCCGCGCAGGGTGTAGCGCGACTTCGGCCAGTAGCCGCTTTGAGGTTCACCAGCGCGCACACTCATCTCGCTGTCGAAGGTCTCTGCTTTGACACCATCGGGAGGGCTGAGGAGTACGCCGGGGATAACTTGCACTTGTGCATCCGTCTGCGTGGCGAGTCGATAAGCCACAGCGAGGCAATCATCGCCGCCGCCTTCTTTTTGCAGCGCCTTGATGTAGTAGCGCTTGCCGGGCACGAGATGGATCACGGCGGACTTTTGGGAAGGATAGCCAGTCCAGTTGTAGCGTCCGGTTGCCCAAGGTGTGGAGCAGATCTTGGTGGCTCCGGCGGCGGGCTCGCCAGCGGCATTCAGCCAGAGTTCGCTCTGGTCATCGCTGGAGATGAGGAAGACGTAGTCGCCCTCGACCGGCACTTGCAGGAAGCCGGTGAGCCGCTGGCCGTAGTTGTCGCCCCAGTTCGATGGAGTTTCGAGATTCGGCACGATGTCGGAGAAGCTCGGCTTGCCCTGATAAGCGGCGGAGTTCGTGAGATCGGCGAGGGTGTAGCCGCCAATGCCGGTCCACACTTCACGCAGCAGACCGCCTGATTTCGGTGTGAGCGGATTTTGCACGGTGATGAGCAGGGCATCCGTGGCGGTGTTCACGCCATCGGTGGCGGTCATTTTGATTTCATACACGCCGGGGCCAGTGAACTTCACGATCGAAACGGGGCTTGTGCTGTTTTCGAAGCTGACCTTCGTGGAGGTGCTGCTCCATTTGTAAGTCAGTGCCTGCGGCCCTTGATTCAAATCATAGACGAGTGCGGCGATGGCGACCTGGCTTTGCGGCCAGAGCAGTGTGCGATCACTGCCCAGCGCGATGGTGATCTCGGGGTTGAAGGCTGGCGCGGAGTGATCCGGCGTGAGGAAGCCACGCGAGACGACTTCGCGTCCATTCGTGGCCGGGCCGTTCATGGCGAGCGAGACATGGTCGCTGCCTTCGCGCTCTTTGTGGAGAATCTGGATGGGGTAAGGCGTGTTCGCCAGAAGCTCGACTTCAGCAGACTTTTGCTCGGGGTGATCATCCCACATGCGTGGCTGATGGCCTTCATGATCCAGGTAGGCGATGCGGCGCATTCCGAGGCTGTCTTTGAGATCAATCTTGAAGTCGGAGGCGTGATCGGACGCGATCCAGAAGGTGTAGCGGCCAGCGACCGGCACGGTGAGGGTGCCTTTCAAACGCTGGCCGTAGTAGTCCGCCCAGTTCCGCGGTGTCTCGGTGCCGGGAAACTGATCTTCGAGGTGCGGGTAGGCGAGCTGGGGATCGTAAGTGGTGAGGTCCGCGAGCGTGCCGCCTTCCACATCGAGCCAGACGGAACGTGTCAGTGCGCCGGTGCTGGGTGTGATGGCTTTGTTCACCGTGATGGTCACGGTGTCGCGGCTGGTGCGCGTGCCTTCGGTGACGGCGAGTTCGAATACATAGACGCCGATGGCGGACAGGATGGTATCGCTGGTTGGGCTCGTCGGCGTGAGTAGGGTGGCCTTCGGGCCGGAGACCTGCTTCCAGAGCGCGGTTGCGGTGGCGCTGCTGCTAAGGGCTTTGATGATCGTGCCCGCGAGCTGGATGCGATCATGCGGCCACCAGTAGGTGCGGTCGCGTCCGGCGCTGGCATAGAAGACCATGTCTTTGTCAAAGGCTGCCAGCTTTTGGGTCGGCTCGACAAAGCTTCCGGTGATGAGCTGGGGCAGTTTGTCTCCCTCGGGAGACCAGGCGACGGCGAAGTGATCACCGCTCCACATCTCTTTGTGGACGAGTTCGATGAAGTATCGCCCGCCGGGCTTCAGCGGGATCGGTGCCGAGGTCTGCGAAGCATCGCGGTTCCACTGCTCGGGGCTGGTGGCGTTCGTGGTGTAGCAGACTTTGCGCAGATTGGCCGGAGTCGCGTCCGTGCTGATGGAGAACTCCGCTTCATCATCGCCGGAGACATAGAAGGTGTAGTTCACGTCCGCCGTTCCGCCTGCGGGCACATTGAGAATGCCCGTGACGCGCGTGCCGTAGCGGTCCGCCCAGCTTTGAGACTGACGCAAATCCGGGATGGTGTCGGCGAAGTCGGGGTTGTTTGGGAAAGAGGTATCAGCCCGCAGTTGCGCCACATTCGTGAGGCTGCGGTTCCACCAGACTTGGCGGGTGAGACTGCCGACGTTGGCATTGATCGGATTCACGACGCGCACGGTGATGTCATCCGTGCTCGTATTGCTCGTCGTAGTGACGGAGTAGCGGAGGACGTAGGTGCCGACTTTTGGGAAGGTGGCGAGTGTTTGCGCCTTGTCCGCAGCGGAGAAAAGCGCCGCGCCAGGGCCGCTCACCATCGTCCAGAGGCGCGCTGGTGTGTCGCTTCCCCAGATGCGGCGGGAATCATAGGCGCTCAGCGAGATCGAATTGCGCGGCCAGTAGATCGTAGCATCGCGACCGGCGAAGAGGTTGAAGTCCTGCGTGAGTTTTAGCTCTTGCGCCATGGCGACCACAGCGGCGGCATCGGTCGGCGGCGCGAGGTATTCGCCCGTGATCTCGCTCATGAAATCCTGACCCGGCTGCTGCCACATCACCGTGCAGTGATCGGTGCTCCACTCTTCTTTATGCAGGATCTCAAAGGCGTACTTCTGGCCGGCGGTGAGCGTGATCTCCGCGCTGGCCTGTGAGGCATGATTGGCAAAGTCGGCCACATTCACCGCCTTCGTCACAGAGGCGAGCAGCGCCAGATTGGCAGGCGAGGCATCGGTGCTCAGGCGGAACTCCGCCGTTTCATTTGCCGCGAGGAAAAAGCGATACGTCCCCGTCACCGGCACGAGCAGGAAACCGCGTGTGCGCTCGCCATACAACTCGGCGATGGAGGTATTCGAGTTCAGCGAAGTGACCATGCGGTGCGAGTGCGGATACTTCGGGAAATGCACGCTGCTGGAGATCGACGCGACGCTAGTGCCATTGACGTTGAACCAATATTCGGCCAGCGCTTTGCCCGCATCCGGGGCCAGCGGCGGGAGGACCGTCACGGTCACGTCATCGCTGCCGGTGGTGCTGCCGACGGTGGCGGTGGCGCGGAAGACATAGGTGCCTGCGCTCGGCAGGGTGATCGTCGTCGCAGCGAGCGTGGGCGCGGTGATCACGGCTGTTTTGCCACTGACCTGTGTCCAGAGGATGGATGGGGTGACGTTCGCATTTGCCACATTCAGCGCCTGCACCAGTGCCTGATAAGTGAGGTTCGGCGCGTATTGCGTGGCTGCTTTTCCCGCCTCGACGACGACGCCCGTCGGGATGGTGGCAGGCACTTCAAAGGGCGTCAGGTTAGCTCCAGGGATGACGGTGGGTGTCGCGCCCGGCGTGGTGGCCCAGCCGACGGCGAGGTGGTCGCCGCCGTAGCCTTCCTTCATCAGCGCCTCGATGTAGTAGCGCTGGCCGGCCACGAGAGCGACGGGGGCGGACTTCTGCTCCGCGTAGCGCGTCCATTGCAAGGGGTTCGAATAGCTGGACAGGGAGGCGATTTTTACTTTGGCGGCAGCGGTGTCGTTGGTGCTCAGCCAGAGTTCGCAGTTGTCATCACCGCTCACATAAAAGGTGTAGCTGCCATCGGCGGTCGGCGTCAGGAAGGCGCGCATCCGCACCCCGTAGCGCTCCGCCCAGTTCACCGGTGAGGCAAAGGTCGGGTCCACCGTGCGCAGCACCGGCGCGGAGGGGTAGTCGGGCGAAAGCGTGAGGTCAGCGATGGTGCTACCTTCCAGATTGTTCCAGACTTCGCGCAACACGCCGGAAGTTTGGGCCTGAGCAGTCGTCGCCAGCATCATGAGGATGCCGCAGAGAAGGGGGAGAAGCTTGTTCATGCCATGAGTGATTAGCTTCGGATTGTAATATAATTATTAGAATATGAGAAGCTTTATGTCAGTTCGCTGTGTGACAAAAGCACTCCGCTCCAGATTGATCATTAATATCGCCCATGTTCGCCCCACTTCCGAGCAAGGACATAAAAACACGGCTCTCACTGTAGCCAGATGCGGATTGCCATCGGGAAACGCGGGAGCATGGTGCAACCATGAAAGCGCAGTTTTACCAGTTCAACCTCGGCGGTCGCCGCCTCGGCTGGCCGGCGAAGATCCTGCTCAGCGTGCTGGCGCTGGTGGGCATCGCCCTGTTCGTGAGCTTTGGTCTGCTGGCCATCGTGTTTGCTGTGGCCGTCTTTGCCGTCACAAAGCTGGTGATGAGCCTGCGTCAGGCACTCGGACTCAGCCCAGAGGTGCAGCCGCCATCCTCCTGGGAGTCATCCGTCATGGTTCAAAACGCCCCCGACTCAGAGGAATTCATCATTGTGCGCGATATCGAGGTCGAGGTGCTGCCCGCTGAGGGTGAGAAGAGGTAGCAAAGCTTCAAGGCGGGACGCGGAGCGATACTTTCTCAAATATTGTAGAAGATGGCGCGCATCTTGTCGTTTGAGGGGCGGTTAGACCTGTCTCCCCCCTGCTGTGCCATGAAAAAGATCGCCCTCCTCCTTCTCACGGCTTGTGCCGCCCACGCTGCCGCTATGCCGGAAGCTGCCAAGATCGACCAACTGCTGGCTGCCGACTGGCAGAAGAATGGTCTTCAGGCGAATCCGCCGGCCACGGACGATGTGCTCGTCCGCCGCCTCTATCTGGACATCGCGGGGCGCATCCCAACGGTGGCGGAGCGGGAGGAGTTCATCGGCTCGAATGACCCGCAGAAGCGCTCCAAGCTGATCGACAAGCTGCTGGCTAGCGATGGCTACACGAGCCACATGTTTAACTTTTGGGCCGACCTTCTCCGCCTGACGGACAATACGAAGGGCCGCATCACCGCCGAGGCCTACGAGGAATGGATGAAGAAGGAGCTGAAGGCGAACACGCCGTACGATCAGATGGTGAAGAAGTTGCTCACGACCGATGGCGGTGCCTGGGACAGCGGCAGCATCGGCTTTTACCAGCGGGACGAGAACAAGCTCGATCACCTGGCCTACACCGTGCAGGTTTTTCTGGGGACGAGCATCGTCTGCGCACAGTGCCATAACCATCCCTTCGATAAGTGGTCGCAGATGGACTACTACAGCATGGCCGCCTTTACTTATGGCATGGACACGAAGGGCGGGGATACGATCAAGCTGCCGAGGAAACCGCAGGGTGGCAAAGCGATGCCGGAGTTTCTGACCAAGATGTCTCCGAAAGAGCGCCGCGAGTACATGAAGAAGCATCCGGAAGAGGTGGCCAAACTGCGGGAAGAGTCGAAGAAGACCGATTCGATCAGCAATGAAGAGATGAAGGAGGTGCGGCAGACGCTCGGTGATGTAATGAAGCCCCTGCGCTACACCGCTGTGACGAACAACGACGGCAAGCTGCCGAAGCTGCCTGACGATTATAAATACGACGATGGCAAGCCCGGCCAAACCATCGAAGCCCGTGCCATGTTTGGTCACGACGCGAAGCCGAAGGAGGGTCAGACCCGCGTCCACGCCTTTGCCGACTGGATGACCAGCCCGGAGAATCCACGCTTCACCACGGTGATCGCAAACCGCATGTGGAAGAAGGTTTTCGGTCTCGGCCTGATCGAGCCCGTGGATGAAATGACGGACTCCACCGTGGCCTCGAATCCTGCGCTGATGGATTACCTCACCCAGCTCATGATCGAGAAGAAGTACTCGCTGAAATCCTTCATGCGCGTGCTTTACAATACCGACACCTACCAGCGCATGACCGGCACCCAGGAGATCGCTCTCGGCGAGACCTCCCACTTTACCGGCCCGATGCTCCGCCGCATGAGCGCCGAGCAGGTCTGGGATAGCGTCATTACTCTGACCAAAGGGAATCTGGACGGCATGGTCGATGACGAAAACCAGCGCCTGCACCAGTATCTCGATGATCTGGGCATGTTCCTGAACACCGTGAAGACCAAGGGCCCCGAAGGCATTCTCGCTGCTGCCAAAGCAGGCATGGAGGAGCGCAAAGCCAATGACCAGAAGCTCGACGAACTCCGCGCCAAGATGGAGGCCGAGAAGGAAAAGGGCACCGCCTCCCCCGCCGACGCCAAAGCGCTGGCGAATGCGGCCAACAAACTCCGCCGCGAGAGCACCAACAACCTGCTGGTGAATCTCGTCGGTGAAGAGCGCGCAGAGGAACTGCTGAAAGGCTACAACCCGAAAAAGCAGGAGCAGGTGAAGCGACCGAAGATCGACAAAGCCACTCTCGCCAGCATGACGAAGGAGCAGCGGAAAGAAGCGGTCAAATCGGCAGCGAGCAGCAACATGGTCGCCGCCCGTGCCTCCGAACTGCCCAGCCCAGCGCGCCCCGGTCACTTCCTCCGCACCTTCGGCCAGAGCGACCGCGAGGTGATCGACAACTCCAGTGACGACGCCTCTGTGCCACAGGCACTGACTTTGCTGAATGGACCACTCGTCGAGACCATCACCAGCCCGCTTTCCCTGCTGAATCAGCAGCTCGCCAAAGCCGGTGGCCCCGAACAAAAGGTGACTCTCCTCTACGAGGCCCTTCTCAGCCGCCGCCCCACCAACAACGAGCGCGCCGTGCTCGACGGCGTGGTCCGCGAGCGTGGTGACAAAGCCCTGCCCGACATCACCCACGCGCTGCTCACCGGCAGCCAGTTTCTTTTCATACAGTAAAGCTCCGTCGAACCCTTTAAAAAAAGCCCACTTGTCATGAATACCTTTATCAAAGCCGACGAACCCTCCCGCCGTGACTTCGTCCTCGGCATCGCCAAGACCTGTCTCGGTGTCTCCGTGCTACCCATGCTGGGTGGCAGGGCTGGTGCGGCTCCCTTCGAAGGCAGTTCCAAGGCCAAACAGGTGCCGACAGCACGCAACGTCATTTATTTGTACATGTCCGGCGGCATGACGCACCTCGATACCTTCGGCGTCGTGCCTGGGGCGGACACCATGGGTGATACAAAGTGCATCCCGACCAGCGCTGATGGCGTGCAGCTCGGCGATGGTCTGCCCACCGTGGCGAAGCACATGCATCATGGCGTGGTCATCAACAGCATGACCAGCACCCAGGGCGCGCACGAGCAGGGGAACTACTTCCAGCACACCGGCTACACCATGCGCGGCGCCACAAGGCATCCCACGATGGGCGCTTGGCTCCAGAAATTCCAGGGCAAGGGCAATCCCGACCTGCCTGGCACCGTCGTCATCTCTGGCGACAGCAAGCACCCTGGCGGCGGCTTCTTTGAAGCAGGCTTCCAGCCCCTCGTGCTGAACAACCCCAGCACTGGCCTCCAGCACAGCAAGCGTCTCGCCAACCTCGGCGAGAGTGATTTCGACTATCGCCTGAACCTCTCCGCCAAACTGAACGCTGGCTTTGAAGAGACTTACAAGCACAGCGCCGTGCGCGCCTACGCCGATGTCTATAAAGACGCTGTCAAAGTCATGAAGAGTGCTGACCTCACCGCCTTTGACCTCAGTCAGGAGTCCGCTGAGTCGCAGGAAGAATATGGCGCCAGTAATTTCGGCCAGGGCTGTCTGCTCGCCCGCCGACTCGTCGAGCATGGAGTCCGCTTTGTGGAAGTCAGCCTCGGTGGATGGGACATGCATCAGGACATCTATGCCCGTCTCCCTGAGAAGATCGGTGAACTGGACAAAGCCCTCGGTGCCCTCCTCGGCGATCTCGACCGTCGTGGCTTGCTGAATGATACCCTCGTCGTCCTCACCTCCGAGTTTGGCCGCACGCCGAAGATCAACCAAAACTCTGGCCGCGACCATTACCCGAAAGCCTTTAGCTCCGTCCTCTGGGGTGGTGGTATCAAAGGCGGCCAGATCTACGGCAAGACTGACAAAGGCATCGAAGTCACCGAGAACAAAGTCAACGTCCCCGACCTCAACGCCACCATCGGCTATGCCCTCGGCCTGCCGCTGGATCAGGTCATCTTCAGCCCCACGAAGCGCCCCTTCACCATCGCGGACAAGGGACAGCCGCTGACCAGTTTGTTTGGCTGAAGCTGGCTTCGGGCGTGACATCTCCATGCCGAAGTGAGTATCTTCATGCTTGTCATGAAACTACGCGTCATTCTGCCCTTTGCCTTCGCCATGCTTACCATGCCCGCCTGTGCCGAGGATGAAGCCACAAAGGCGCTCAAGGATGCCCAGGCCTTTGCCCGGGCAGGCGAATTCGGGAAAGCTTTGGAGCGGCATGAGTGGTATCATGCAAATGCCTTGAGTATCAGGCAGGCTCAATATGGCGTTCGGCTCTCCTTTGCCCTCAGCTACTGGAAGCAACTCGGCGACAAATACCCCCCTGCCCTGGCATCTCTCACCAACTTGCGGGATCAGGGCACTCAGGCAGCGCTGGATGGCAAAGCGGCACCGGAGTTGTTTCACGACGTGGTTTCGATCAATCGGACGCTGAAGGAGGAAGCCAAGTCAGTGGCCCTTTTCAAGTCCCTGGCTGAGAAGCAGCCTGACCTCGCCAAGAAGTGCTTTCGCTACATGGATGACACACTCGTTGATGCCGGTGAACTGGAGCTTTTCGAGAAATACAGCGGGGACTTGGCGGACTACCTGAAGCGCAAAATCGACAGTCATGAAAGGTTGGTCGGCATGATCCGTGCCCGCCCTGGTTCGGAACAAAGTGTCAAAAGCTTCGAAGAC
>JBILPY010000613.1:0-3215 GCA_044373575.1 Prosthecobacter sp.
CTTCAGTAATCTGTCTGTCTTGCTACTCTCTCATGGCCGAATTTAGTCGAACAAGTTCTTAGCCCTGTTCTTAATTTCACCGTCTGAGGTTCCCACCACCTTGGAAATCAAGGTGGTGGAGGCGAGGGGAATCGAACCCCTGTCCGAATGGCCATAAGCCGAGGCTTCTACATGCTTATCAGATGATTTAATCTCGATGAGGGGCTTCCGTCTGCAGAATCCCGTTCACCCAGCGTCCTGTTAAATCTCGCTTTCGATCCGGTCGCCCGATCAGCCAGCCAGCCTGGTGGTGTCATCGTCGAGGCTACCAGACATTGCCTCGAAGATGTCGCGGGGCTTAGGCCGCGAGAGCTAGCTCAGAAGAGTTTGCTGTTGTTTGTTTGATTCGATTTTTTACGAGGCCAACGAATCATCCTCGGCATGCCACCCCGACCGCAGACTACCCGTCGAAACCAGGACGCCCCCAGTCAGTGTTGACATGGAATGTATAAGGGCGGCCTTGGATGCGGTCAAGACATGGTTCGAGCGTCGCCACTACTGGCCTTAAAGCCAAGAGTGGCAGCCAACGGTGTCCTAACTCGACGTTTTACCCACAGCGCTTCATGGCAAGCCGCCGAAAATAAGAAGAATTATAAATCGGGGGCGTAGAGTGAGGCTTGATCTGCCGACGACTGGAAAGCTTGCCTGGGTCTGGCTACGTTCTAATGACGGTTTCAACCCAATCACATTCCCGCTCATGCATCACATTCACTACCTCCTTTTCCTTGCCATCGCTGCTGTGTCTTCTGCCCAGAAGGCACCTGACGTTTCAAAGCTCGATCCTGCGATGGGGGTGAACAAGGCGGCGGCTGAAAACCTCGACTGGCATGATGTGACGCAATGGGGAGTCGAGGGGCGCATCTTGCCGGATCAGGAGAGGAAGCGCTGGTTTGATCGTCTGCCAGCCAGTGCCGAAGGCAAGGTGACGCCTGCGGTGTGGAGTCTGAGCCGTGACAGCGCGGGCATGATGGTGCGCTTCAAGACAGACGCCCCGGCCATCCATGTGCATTACAAGGTGATGAAGCCCAATCTCGGGATGCCGCACATGCCTCCCACGGGGGTGAGCGGAGTGGATCTCTATGCTCGGGACAAGGATGGGAAATGGAAGTGGGTGCAGGTGACGCGGCCCGCCACGCAGGAAGTGAAGGCGGAGGTCATCAAAGGTCTGGCCCCTGGCGAGCGTGAATACGCGGCCTATCTGCCGCTCTACAATGGTGCCGAGTTCCTGAAGATCGGTGTGGCGAAGGGCAGCAAGTTCGAAGGCTTGGCTCCGCGTGCCAAGCCGATCGTCTTTTACGGTACCAGCATCACGCACGGTGCCTGCGCCAGTCGTCCGGGCATGGTTCACACCGGCATCTTGGGTCGCAGGCTGGACACACCGGTGGTGAACCTCGGCTTCTCCGGCAATGGCCGCATGGACAAGGCCGTCGGCGAGTATCTCATTCAGATCGATGCCGCCGCTTATGTCATCGACTGCCTGCCCAACATGCAGCCTGCCGATGTGAGCGCGAAGTGTGTGCCTTTGGTGAAGCAGCTCCGCGCCGCGAAGCCTGAGACCCCGATCGTGCTCGTCGAAGATCGTCGTTTCACGAATGACTGGATCACCCCCGCCAAGCACCAGTTCCACACCGACAATCATGCCGCTCTGAAGGCCGCCTATGACACGCTCATCAAAGACGGCGTGAAAGGCCTGTCCTACATCCCCGGCGACAGCCTCTACGGCGACGACACCGAAGGTGCCACCGATGCCTCCCACGCGAGCGATCTCGGCTTCATGCGTCAGGCCGACATATTCGAGCCCGTGTTGCGCAAGGTTCTGGGCAAGTAAGGCCCACAGGCAGAAAACCATCGCGTGGTCGTCGAACCGATCCAGAAGTTCCCCTCACCTAACCTCTCCCCGCTAGGGCATCTGGCGGTGAAACTTTCGTGTTCATCGGGGTGAACCGATTGCTGGCAATGCATGGAAGTCAGTTGTCAATTTTTTGCTGCTTGACCCCGTTCTCCCGGGTTCGTTAGCCGTCTCTGTCATTTCGCTTTCGTTCCTTGGAGTTTCTTCCAAAGCGCGTCGATAATCACTCCCGAAGCCTGATCAGGATGGCTTTCCCCCGTGGAACGGAGCAGCGCTTCGTTACCGCCCCATAACCCATACGAATTGCGGATGGACATGCCGAGTGAGAAGTGAAAATCGATCAGGTCGTCTTTGGTCTTCTTTTGGATTTCGAGTTTTACGGCGGGTTTGAGTTCGGTCAGCAGTCGCTCGACAGCCTCGTCAACCGTCTTCGGCCATCCGGCCCGCTCCGCTTCTTCGGCGGCAATTTTTGCTTCATCGACCGGTGCGTCGAGAATCGCGATGCGGTCAATTGACTGGATTTGGTAGGTGAGACCATGCTGTTGAAGAACTTCCTTGAGAGCTTCGCCATATGGAACCTCGCTGCGGTCGTAGTGGACGACTAGCTTGCGGCCCTTGGCCGGATGTGGATCAAACCGATACTCGAATACCATCACGCTATCACGGAAGGCTTCAGGAAGTATCTCGCGCAAGAAGTCGGTGCCCCTGGCGCGGAAAAAATGAAGCGATTCTTCTGCGGTGGCTTCTTGGAGTATTACTTGCCGCATAGTCTGCACCATGACTGGATGTGGGGGTGCGGCGCGAAGGAGGAGTGGCGCGCAGAAAAAGACGAATGATAATAGGATTGTTTTCACGATAGATGTTCTGAATCGCCTAACATTGAAGATCATTCACAGATCGCGAGGTTAATCAGCAGCTTGAGAGCCAACGATTTTGTCGGGAAAGTAGGGGCTGTGGCGCTCATGGATGTCGGTTTACACTTCTAGGCCGTGGCTGGGCAATCAAAATATGGGTTTTGTCCGGCATGGGAGGGCAAAGCCGTGGGCGACTCTTCCCCAAGCCCCTGGGCCGGGAATGAAGGAGCGGCGGCGGGCCGGGCCGGATGTGTTCGGCGGAGGGCTCCAGGGTGTTTTCAAGCCCCGGCGCGCCGAACACATCCGGCCTGTTTTCAGGGCTGCCAAGTTTGTCTTGAGCGGTAGTGAAGCTCCTGGCGGGCTTTTTCCAGATCGGATCGCTGCTGCGGGATCTGGTATTTAGCGTTTCGCCCAGCCTCAGCCTGTGTGAGCCATTAAATGAAGGAATGAGCCATTTAGTATTAATGGAAAAT
>JBILPY010000506.1:0-3770 GCA_044373575.1 Prosthecobacter sp.
GCGGAGTCCACGGCATTGCCGCAGCCGGTCATGTTGATGTAGTTCGCGCCGTGCTCGTCGAAGTCGTGACGGTAGTAGAGGCGGTCATCGAGACCACGGAAAGAGATCGTGGCTCCGCGTTCATCGCCTTCACCTGTATGGTTGTACACGACATCGAGGATGACCTCCAACCCGGCGGCATGGAGTGCTTTGACCATGTCTTTAAACTCACGGATCTGTGCCTCGGGATCGTGGGCGGCGGCGAATTCGTTGTGCGGGGCAAAGAAGCCGACGGTGTTGTAACCCCAGTAGTTCGTGAGGCCGCGTTCGAGCAGGAACTGATCGTCGAGATGCTGGTGTACGGGCAGCAGTTGCAGCGCGGTGATGCCGAGATCTTTGAGATAGGCGATCACGCTCGGGTGCGCGAGCCCGGCATACGTGCCACGGAGCTTCTTCGGCACGTCGGGGTGCGTTTGCGTGAAGCCTTTGACGTGCAGTTCATACAGCACCGTGTCGCGCCAGGAGGTACGAGGAAGTTTGTCACCGCCCCAATCGTAGCTGCCATCAATGACGGCGGCCTTCAGGGCTTCGGGGCCGTTGTCATGCGCGCCGGGGAAGAAGCCAGGACCCTGCGGGCCGAGCATGGAGGCGCGGCCTTCTGGCTTGCCCACGATGGCGCGTGCGTAGGGGTCGAGCAGGAGCTTGTTCGCGTTGTAGCGCAGCGCGCTCTTCGGCATCCAGGGGCCGTGGGCGCGGTAGCCGTAGAGGGTGCCTTTTTTCAGACCAGGGACAAAGACGTGCCAGAGGTCGCGCTCGCCACGCGTCAGGCGAGTGCGAGCGGTTTCGTGAGTCGGCTGGGCGGGGTCGTAGAGGCAGAGGTCCAGCGCCGTCGCGTGCCGTGAGAACACGGTAAAATGTACACCTCCGGGCGTGAGGTGGGTGCCTGGCGTGGAGGCAAAGCTGGCGGGATCGGGGGACATGCGGCCTTTCTCCATGAAGCAGGAGACACGCCGATGCACGAACGATTTCAGAATCGCGCATCGCGCCGGGTGATTCTCACGTCTTATGCCGCCACGGGCGCTTCAAACCATCTGCCGTGCTCTTTGATCAGATCCACGAGGCGCTCGACGGCTTCCTCCTCGGGGATGTTGAACTTCACGGCGGTCTTGCCGACGTAGAGATTGATCTTGCTCGGGGCTCCACCGACGTAGCCGAAGTCGGCATCGGCCATCTCGCCGGGGCCGTTCACGATGCAGCCCATGACGGCGATGCGGACGCCTTTCAGATGGCCGGTGGCTTCGCGGATCTTTTGCGTGGTGTTTTGCAGATTGAAGAGCGTGCGGCCACAGCTCGGACAGGCGACGTAGTCGGTCTTGAAGATGCGGACACCGGCGGCTTGCAGGATGTTGTAGCTGACACGCAGACTCTGGCCGGGAGCGGACTCGCCCTGGACGATGACGGCATCGCCGATGCCATCGCAGAGCAGGGAGCCGATGTTCGTAGCAGCGCGGAGGAGGTTGTTGAGGAAGTCCTCACTGCCCGTCGAATCGAAGGTGTCTTTGAGCAGTATGGGGTGCTTGGCATCCAGCTTCGCCGCGAGGAGGCGGTAGGCGTGGATGGGATGCAGCGCGGTGCCATCGGCGATGGTGACGAGCTTCGCTTCAGCGGAAGCATTCACGGCCTGCACGGCGGCATCGTCGCGTGGGTCGAGGGCGACGATGGGTGTGTCTTCGATGACGAGCTCAGGTTTGTAGTCGCCGAGCTTGTCCATCTTATGAGCGACGGCATCCCACTTGGCACGCGAGGTGAAGACAGGAACCGTGGCACCTTGCCCGCAGTCGATGCCATTGATGACAAGTCTGTCCGTGGCGCGGCGGCTGTAGCTGAAGGGATCGTAGCTGATCGGCGGTGGCTGACTGATCACTGAGGACTGATCACTGAGCACTTGGTTTTGGACCGAAGCGACCAACGCCCGAGCCACGGGGATCTCATGGATGGCGTCTTCGGTCAAAGAAACGCGGATCGTGTCGCCGATGCCATCCGCGAGCAGGGAGCCGATGCCGATGGCGCTCTTGATGCGGCCATCTTCGCCGTCGCCAGCTTCGGTGACGCCGAGGTGGATGGGATAGTTCCAGTCGCTGCCGAGTGCGTTCAGGTGGGCAACCAACAGCCGGTAGGCCTCAATCATGACCTTGGGATTGCTGGCCTTCATCGAGAAGAGGAAGTTATGGAAGTCATGCGCACGGGCGATGCGGGCGAACTCCAGGGCGCTCTCCACCATGCCGTGTGGCGTGTCGCCATGGCGGTTCATGATGCGGTCGCTGAGGGAGCCGTGGTTCGTGCCGATGCGCATGGCGCGGTTCAGCTCTTTGCACTGCTGCACGAGAGGCACGAACTGCTCCTCCATATAGGCGACTTCCTCGGCGTATTCGGTGTCGGTGTATTCTTTGACGGCGAACTTCTTCTTGTCGGCATAGTTGCCGGGGTTCACGCGGACTTTCTCCACCCACTTCACGGCCTCCATGGCGGCGTCGGGTTTGAAATGGATGTCGGCGACGAGGGGGACATCAGATCCTGCGGCGCGGATGCCATCGCGGATGTGCTGGAGGTTCTCCGCAATGACGCGGGTCTGCGCCGTGACACGGACGATCTCACAGCCGACGGCGGCGAGTTCGAGCGCTTCCTTCACACAAGCCTCGGCATCACGGGTGTCACTCGTGAGCATTGACTGCACGCGGATGGGATTGCTCCCGCCGATGCCGACATTCCCGACCATGCAGACGCGGGTTTCGCGGCGCTGGTAATGATAGAGGTCGGGGCAGTAACGAAGGGCTTGAGTGGAGGTCATCGGAGGGCGCTATGAAACCCGAATGCAGGCCGGGCGCAACCGGGGCTTGCGAATGAACGCAGCAGACTCCCACGCTCCCGAACCCACCGGATAGTTCGGCGAAGGAGATCCTAGCGGTTGCAGCCCTCACACCATCACGGTGTGACCTCACACCCATCATGGTTTGGCCTCGCACCCATCACGGTGTGATCTCATGCCCATCATGGTGTGACCTCGCCCCCATCACGGTGTGACCTCGCCCCCATCACGGTGTGACCTCGCCCCCATCACGGTGTGGCCTCGCACCCATCTCGGTGTGGCCTCGCACCCATCTCGGTGTGGCCTCGCACCCATGTCGGATTTTCGAAATCCGAGCTCGGCTTTTGGTTTTCCTATCTCGGATTTGAGAATGCAGGCCGGTTTCGAGCGGCTTTTGAGACAAAGGCATTCTTCTTGAGACGATCCCAGCGCCCTTTCCCTGCCGAACTCCAGAGGACTTCCCCCATCACCTGTTGCGCTCGCACGACGTTTGGTGGCCCATAGTGGAACGCCCTCCGGGGTTCGGTCTTGAGACAAGAGGGGCCGCTGCATGACCGGGGGTTTCGTTCCTCAACCCCCGGCTATTCACAGGCTAGCCCTGCGGGCTAAGGGGAGGTTTCGGAATGGGCTCCCATGTTGGAATCCGCCCACATTTTGATTGCCTCAGTACGGCTTGGGAGGGTAAACCGAGACCCATGAGCGCCCAACTCCGTGATATTCTCACTAAACCCTCGGCTAGAATGCCGCTGATAAACCTCACGATCTGTGAATGATCTGAACTGTTCGCTAGAGACTAATGAACAATAGCCTTGCGCCAGAACCAGTCCTCCTAGCGGCTTTGCGAGTCCTTCACCTTGCCGCCTACACGACACGCAATTGGGGTTTGTCCGAGGAGATTTCACGCAAGCAGATTTACGATCTGTGG
>JBILPY010000507.1:0-3769 GCA_044373575.1 Prosthecobacter sp.
GGAAGGATCTGCTGAGCAAGGTGCGGGTGCCGGACATCGAGAGTGGTTTCCAGATCGCCAGTGCCGCCACAGAGATCGTGAAGACCGAGGAAGGCGAGCCCGAGCAGTTCCTCTTCATCCACACCGAAGGTTATGTGACCACGGAGTTGCTGATGAAAAAACTCGGCGTCTGGGTGGAGCCGCCGAACTTCACCATCGCTGATCCGCTGGGCAAGCGAGTGAGTCCCGGCGTGAACGATGTGACCGAGGACGTGCTGCGCCAGTATGCACCGCTCACGCTGAAGCCCGTGGAGCTGGAACTGAGCGATGATTCACCTGCGACGAAGCGCCATGGATTCAAGTTCCTGAGTGAGAAGCGCAGCCGCCTTTTCATCCGCATCGGCAAAGGCGTGGAGGCGCTGGGCGGCTTCCGGCTTGGCAAAGAGTTCCGTGCTTTTGAAAGTGTGCCCGACTTCCCAAAAGAGGTGCAACTCCTGGGCAAAGGCGGCGTGCTGGCGCTGAATGGCGAGCGCAAGCTCTCGGTGAAATCACGCGGCGTGCCGCATCTGCGGGTGACGATGGCCCGCGTGCCTGCCCGGCAGGTGAATCATCTCGTGGTGATGACGGAGGGTGACTTTGCCAGTCCCTACTTCGTGATGGGAGACAGCTTTGACGAGTCGAACATCGCCCGTTTCCTCCGCCGTGTGCAGCCTGTGGCGATGAAGAATGAATATGAGGCCTGCTACAGCGTGCTCGACTTTGGCAGTGCGCTGCAAAGCCCGGACAGCAGCGATCCCGATGCGTCGCGCGGGCTATTCTTTGTCACGACCGAGGGCGTGGAGCCGACGGATGGCTCGAAGAAGCGGCTCGATGGCGACGCCGTGGAGGAGGACTGGTCGGTGGTGGATGGTGACACTCAGGCGCGTCGCTTCGTGCTCGTCACGGACCTGGGATTGATGGTGAAACGGAACGCCGATGGCAGTCGCGATGTCTTCGTGCAGAGCATCCAAACCGGTGATCCGGTGAACGCAGCGACAATCACCGTGCTGGCCAAGAATGGCGAATACCTGCTGCAACAAACCACGGCTGATGGTCATGCGCTGCTGCCGAGTCTGGAGAACTTCCAGCGGGAGAAGAAGCCCGTCGCCATCGTGGCTTCCCTGGGCAATGACCTCGCCTTCCTGCCCTTCGAGCGCCCGGATCGTTTGCTGGACTTCTCGCGCTTTGACATTGGTGGTGTGCTGGCTTCCGAAGGCGAGGCGCTGGAGGCCTTTGTCTTCACCGAGCGCGGCATCTATCGTCCGGGCGATGACATCCACATCGGTGCAGTGGTGAAGCGTCGTGACTGGCTGGCCGGACTGACAGGACTGCCGCTGGAGCTCCAGGTGATGAGCTCCAAAGACGAAGTCATCGACACGCAGAAGCTTGCTCTCAGCGCTGATGGCTTCATCGAAGCCACCACCAAGACGGATGAAGCTGATCCCACGGGACGCTACGTCGCGCGGCTCTTCCTCGTGCGTGATGAAGAGCGCATCCGGCTCGGGCAGACCGTGATCCGTGTGGAGGACTTCCAGCCTGACCGCATGAAGCTGGATGTCTCCCTCGCTGGCGATACGGGCGCGGGCTGGCTTCAGCCGAAGGGCATCTCTGCTCAGGTGAAGCTGCAAACCTTGTTCGGATTCAATGCCGCAAACCGTGTGCTGAAGGCTCGTCTCGAACTGACACCTGGTGATTTCGCCTTTGCACAGCACCCTGACTACACCTTTCACAATCGCCTGCCGATGACCACGCTCATGGATGAGCACACCCTTGAGCCTGGACAGAAAGTGGAGCTGGGTGAAAAGACCACCGATGATGCCGGCGAGGCTGTTTTCGATCTCGGCATGGAGCGCTTTGATCAGAGCTGCTTTCAGGCGAACCTGTTCATCGAGGCCTTCGAGCCAGACGGAGGTCGCAGCGTGAGAGTTGGCAAAAGTTTCCTCGTCGCCGCCTTGCCGTATGTCATCGGCTACAAGCCCGAGGCTACGCTGGACTACCTCGGCAAGGATACACAGGCCGTCGTGCGCTTCCTGGCGCTTGGGCCTGATGTGAAGCCGGTGGCGGCGCCAGCACTCACGGCACGCATCGTGCAGATCCGCCATGTCTCCGTGTTGACGAAGCAGGAAAGTGGCAGCTACGCGTATGTCTCCACGCGGCGCGAGAGCACGGTGAACGAGAGTCCCTTCACTCTGCCTGCTGCTGGAGCTGCCTACACGCTGCCCACCGCCGTGGCGGGAGAGTTTCGCCTTGAACTCAGGGACGTGGAGAACCGCGTCGTGTGCAGCACCGTCTTCAATGTGGTGGGCAAAGGTGATGCTGGACGCAGCCTAGAGCGTGACGCCGAGCTGGGCATCAAGCTGGCGAAGACAACCTGGAACAGCGGCGAATCTCTGGAGGCCAGTCTCAGTGCGGCCTACACGGGGGCGGGCCTGCTGACGCTGGAGCGTGAGCGCGTGCTGGGCTGGCAGTGGTTTAAATCAGGCACACCTGCCAGCGTGCAGCACGTCACGCTGCCTGCGGAGATCGAAGGCTCGACGTATTTGAATGCTTCGTTTGTTCGCGGACTCGATTCGCCGGAGATCTTCACCACGCCTCTGAGCTATGCCGTGGCTCATTTCACAGCAAACCCGGACAAGCGCCGTATCGCGGTGACGCTGGATGCTCCGGCCAAGGTAAAGCCCGGTGAAGAGCTGAAGATCGGTTATCTGGCGGCGAAACCCTGCCGGATTGTCGTCTATGCCGTAGATGCAGGCATCCACCAGATCAGCGACTACCAGCTCCCTGATCCACTGGAGCATCTGAATCGTCAGCGTGCTCTGGAAGTGCAGACGGAGCAGATGATGGACTTGCTGATTCCCGAGTTCAGCTTCATCTCGAAGGCCAAGGCCTATGGTGGAGATGCCGACAAGCCCCTGCGGCTCGGTTTGAACCCCTTCAAGCGTCGTCGCGAGCCGCCGGTGGTGTATTGGAGCGGTCTCATCGAAGCCGGACCCGAACGCCGCGAGGTCAGTTACACCGTGCCTGATTACTTTGCCGGAAAGCTGAATGTGATGGCTGTGGCCGTGGCTGCGGATGGTGTCGGACGCGCGGAGACCAGTAGCATCGTGCGCGGTCCATTGGTGCTGACGCCAAACGTGCCCTTCTTTGCCGCGCCGGGAGATGAGTTTACCGCCTCACTGACGGTGGCGAATAATCTCGAAGGCACGGAGGCGCAGCAGCCCATCGCCATCACCGCGCAGGTCACACCGCATTTGGAGGTCATCGAGTCACCGCAAGGCACGCTGAACATCGGCGAAGGCAAAGAAGATACGGTGCGCTTCCGCGTGCAGGTGAAGGAGGAACTCGGCAGCGCGGAGATGACCTTCAAAGCCGAGGCAGCTGGTCAAACGGTGCTGCGTCGAGCCACGCTGAGCGTGCGTCTGGCGGCACCTTACCTGACGAATGTGCAGAGCGGTTGGTTCCGCGAGCCATCCAAGGATGTGAAGGTGCAGCGCCAGATGTTCCCGGAGCATCGGAAGCTGAATGCCACCCTCTCCACTCTGCCGCTGGGCCTGGCACGCGGACTGGAGTCGTATTTGCATGAGTATCCTTATGGATGCTCCGAGCAGATCACGAGTCGCGCTATCTCAAGGTTGCTGCTCGCGAAGGAGGCTGACTTCGGATTCGATGCCGCAGAGTCCGCTCAGCAGCTCGACACTGCTTTCCAGCTCCTTCGCAGCCGACAGAATAGCAGCGGCGGCTTTGGCTACTG
>JBILPY010000075.1:0-12298 GCA_044373575.1 Prosthecobacter sp.
AACCGATGTTGCTCAGCTATGACGGTAAGCCCTGGGATGACATCGAGGTTCTCGACATCGAAGAAAAGAAGTAGCTCCGGCATGTCCCATCCAGCCCCATGAATTGTCATCCGCAGTTTGGCATTGTGATCTGGGGAGGGTTTGACTAGATCAGGTCACGAATGAGCGCGCGATACGATGTCGAAGGAATGGTGGTGGTCGTCATGGGCGGCACCACCGGGCTTGGCTTGTCGGCGGCGCGGGCGCTGGTGGCAAATGGGGCGCGTGTGGTGGTCTCGAGTCGTTCAGAAGCGAATGTGCAGGCAGCGCTGGAGAAGCTCGGTGCCAATGCACGCGGCTTTGCGGGTGATGCTTCATCGTCCGAGACTTCGGAGCGTGCGGTGGCGCTGGCGGTGGAGGCATTTAGCAGGCTGGATGCGCTTTATCATGTAGCGGGTGGCAGTGGTCGCGCACAGGGCGATGGTCCGCTGCATGAGATGACCGACGAGGGTCTGCGCTACACGCTCGATCTGAATTTGAGTTCCATCATGCTTTCGAATCGAGCGGCGGTGCGGCAGTTCATCAAACAAGGCGGTGGTGGTTGCATCTTGAACATGGGCAGCGTGCTCGGTTGGTCGCCCTCGCCGGAGTTCTTTGCCAGTCATGCGTATGCTGCGGCAAAGGCGGGCATTCTCGGCTTCAGCAAGTCCATTGCCAGCTACTACGCGCCGCAAAACATCCGTGTGAACGTCATCGCTCCCGCACTGGTGGAGACGCCGATGTCTCAGCGTGCGGTGGGCAATGAAGCGATCATGGACTTCGTGGCCGCTAAACAACCTCTCGATGGAGGCCGTGTGGGTGTGCCCGAGGATTGCGATGGTGCCGCGCTCTTCCTGCTCTCTCGTGCAGCGAAGTTCATCACGGGGCAGGTGATCGCCGTGGATGGTGGCTGGACCGTCAGCGAAGGGAGAAACAAAGCATCATGAGTCTGGCGATTGGCATCGATCTCGGCGGCACGAACATCAAGGCAGCGCTGATTGATGGCGCTTCAGGCGAACTTATCTCAAGCATCTCGAAGCCGACGCTGGATGGCGAGTTTGTGGGCCATGAGCCACGTTTCGCCCATACGGTGCGCGAGATCGTGCATGAGCTGGAAGCCAAGGCTGGCGGTCAAAAACTAAGCGTCGGACTCTCCGCGCCAGGCTTGGCAAACCCGAATGGGCACTGCATCGACTGGATGCCCGGGCGGATGCATGGGCTGGAGAAGTTTGACTGGCCCAGCTTTCTCGAACGCGAGGTGCAGGTGCTCAACGACGCTCACGCTGCCTTGCTCGGCGAGGTGTGGATCGGTGCGGCGAGGGACTGCCGTGATGTTTTCATGATCACGCTCGGCACGGGAGTCGGCGGTGCAGTGCTCAGCGGCGGACGTTTGCTCAAAGGGCACATCGGGCGTGGCGGGCATCTCGGGCACATCACCGTGGATGCGAATGCGCCGAAGGACATTTTTAACACGCCTGGCAGTCTGGAGTCCTTCCTCGGCAACAAGACGCTTCAAGAGCGCGGGGCAGGGAAGTATGAGAACACTCATGCCCTCGTCGCCGCCGCAGCTTCAGGTGATGCCCATGCGCAAGCGCTCTGGCTTGAATCCGTGCGCTTCCTGGTGGTCGGTATCGTTTCTTTGGTCAATGTCCTCGATCCCGAACTCGTCATCCTCGGCGGTGGCATCGCCTCCGGTGCGGGGGATCAACTCATGCAGCCGCTGCAAACCTACCTCGATGAGTTTGAATGGGCTCCAGGCGGGCATCGCGTCCGACTGGCTCTCGCTTCTGCTGGAGAGTGGGCGGGTGCCTATGGGTGTGTTAGGAACCTCATTTTACAGGATTAACAGGATGGCATGATTCACATGATTTATTCCTGAGCCCCAAGCCACCTGCCCTTTAGTTTCCCAAATCCTGTCCATCCTGAAATCCCGTTCATCCTGTATCTAAAGCCCCGAATGACTCCTGCTGAAACCTACCTCGCCAAATCCGCGAACCTCATCGACTGCGTCCGCGCGCAGCTTCCGCTCATCTCACAAACCGCAGATCTTTTTTCAAAGACCATCCTCGCTGGTCAGATGGTGCATGTCTTTGGTTCGGGGCACAGCCGTATCCTCGTGGAGGAGATGTGGCCGCGATACGGCTCGTTTCCGGGCTTCAATCCCATCGTTGAGCTGTCACTGACCTTCCACAACCTCGTCGTCGGTGCGAATGGACAGCGTCAGGCGATGTTCCTGGAGAACGTGAGCGGCCTCGCGGCACGCATTTTGCGGAACTTTGATCTGAAGGCAGGTGATAGCGCACTCGTCGTGTCTTCCAGCGGCTGCAATGTGGTGCCGGTGGAGATGGCGGAGGAGTTTCAGCGACGTGGTGTGAAGGTGGTGGCCATCATTTCCAAGGTCCACGCCGATGCCAGCACGACGCGGCATCCTGGCGGCAAGAAGCTCCAGGACTTTGCCGACATCGTGCTGGATACCGGTGCGCCAGTGGGAGACGCGATGGTGAAGATCGAGGGGCTCGAAACGCCTGTGGCTCCCGGCAGCACGGTAGGCGGATGTCTGCTGGTGAATGCCATCAAAGCCGAAGTGGCTGACCGCCTCGTGAAAGCAGGTCAGCCACCCAAGGTGCTCACGGCGGGAGTCGTCGTCGGAGTCGAGCGCGCCACGGCGCTCTTCGAAGCCGCGTATGACGAGCACGCGCGGCGGATCGCTCCGTATTATGCGGGTATTGGCGTTTGATCAGATGGCCCAGCCTTCGCGATAGGTCTTCGTGAGAAGCTTGTCGGCGGCGGGGTTGTTTTTAAAGGCGAAGGCTTCGGTGTCCCATTCGAGGGTCTTGAGATCGAGTGGGCGACCGGTGCGCTGGTCGATCTCTCCGATGGCGAGACGGGTGGCGACATTGCCGAGTTGCACGGTTTCAGAAAGGTGTCCGGCGTAGTCGAAGCCATCGCTGGTCTTTTCGCCGCCGAGGCAGGCGTCCACCCAGCGGTGCCAGTGGCTCAGGCCCAATTCTTTCGGATACTTGAAGCCAGTGAACTTCTCCAAAGGATACATTCGAGGTCCGGCGACATGAGCGAGCACCATGTTTCCTTCCTCACCGATGAAGAGCGAGCCGCTGCGTGGAAGGTCGAGATTGTCAGGCATCCGCGCGAGCTTGCGGTCGGGGCGAAGGCCGCCGTCCATCCAGGTCACTTTGAGCGTCTTGCCAGCAATGAGTTCGTTGCCAGGGAAGACATACTCGATGGTTTCGTTCGTGGGCCAGATGTGCTCGTTCACGCCGCTGTTTTCAGCCGTGATGGTCAGCGGGGCTTTGATGCCGAGCGCGGTGAAGACGGGGTCGAGAATGTGGCAGCCGAAGTCACCCAGAGCACCGCCGCCGAAGTCCTGCCAGTCACGCCAGATAAAGGGATGGTAGCACGGGGCATACTCGCGCATCGGAGCCACGCCGAGCCAGAGATCCCAGTTCACATGCGAGGGCACTTTGGCACCCGGTGCAGGAGCGAGGCGTTTGTTGCGCTCGTTGCCGGTGACGGCCACCCAGGAGTACACTTCTTTGATTTTGCCAATCGCGCCTTCTTTGATCAGGCGGGTGCCGAGGCGGTATTCGAGGTTCGAGTGGATCTGATTTCCCATCTGCGTCACGACCTTGGCCTTCGCGGCTTCGAGGCGCATCTGACGCGCTTCCCAGACCGTGTGGGCGAGAGGCTTCTGGCAATAGACGTGCTTGCCTATGCGCATGGCGTCGATGGCCACCTTTGCGTGCATGTGGTCGGGGATGCCGACGTTCACGGCATCGAATTTGTCGCCCAGCTTGGCGAACATTTCGCGGAAGTCGGCGAAGTGCGCCACGCCGGGATGCTCGGCATCGACCTTATCGAAGCGGGTGCTGTCGATGTCACAGAAGCCGACGTACTGCACATTGGCATGGCCGCCGATGTTCTTGATGTCGCTGAAAGCCATCCCGTTCGCGCCCACGGACACGACTTGGAGCTTCGAGTTCGGGCTGGCGGACTTTACCACAGCGGGGAAAGCGAGGGCGCTGGCGGCGAGGGAGGAGGACTTGAGGAAGGAACGGCGGTCGGTGGGCATGGCTCCATGAACTACGCCCTGGCGGCGGGTGCCCTGTCAGGACGTCACAAATGAACGCAATGAGAGTTCATCCAAAGGGCTTGCTACATCCGGTCAAAACCGCTAACGCTTAGAGTCCAGCATGGCACGGCCTCTGCGTGTCACGCGATTCCCCTTTTCCTGGCATGGTCTGCGCCTCTCTCTTCCCACCAGTATTTCGCCGTTCTCTGAACGTTTGGCTCTGGGCGCTTGTGCTCTTGGCATCGCCTTTGGTTCAGGCCTTTGACACCGTGGTGCTCGACGCCGGTCATGGCGACTTCGACCGTGGAGCTGCCATCGGCTATGTTTATGAAAAACACCTCGCGCTGGATACTGCGCGTCGGGTGGAGCAGCTTTTGAAAAAGGCGGGCCTCAAGGTGATCATGACCCGTTCACGCGATGTCTTCATCCCGCTTCCCGGTCGTGCCTCCACCGGCAACCGTTATGGCAATGCGATCTTTGTGAGCGTTCACTACAACTACAATCGCGGCGGCAGCGGCGCGGGTGTGGAGAGCTACTACTATCATTCAAAGGGCTACACGCTCGCAGCCTACATCCAGGCCTATCTCGTGCAGCGCACCAGCATGATCAATCGTGGTGTGAAGCACGCCAGCTTCCATGTCATTCGCGAAACCACGCGCAACCCGGCGGTGCTCATTGAGTGCGGCTTCGTGAGTAACTCAACCGAGCGAGCCCGCATGATGACGGGCGAGTTTCGCAACCGCATCGCCGAGGGCATCGCCCAGGGGATCGTGTCTTACAAAAAGGCAAACTGAGGGCTCACCACCATGCTCGTGACTTGCCAGCAGATGCAGGAGATCGAGCAGCGCGCCTTCGATCATGGCGTTAGTGCGGCAGACTTGATGGAGGATGCGGGTTGCGGCATCGCGGGGGAGATTCGGCGATTCTTTTCATCTCCCGGCACGCTGATCCTTTACCTCGGGAGCGGAAACAACGGTGGTGATGCACTCGTCGCTGCGCGTGAGCTGCAAAAGCATGGCTGGCAGGTGCTGGCGAGATTGAGCGGCGACATCGAGAAGCTGAAGCCTCTGCCGAGGGGGCATCTGGATGCCTTGACGAGTCTGCGTGCGCTCGATGCTCCAGCGAAGGTCGATGAACTTGTGCGGCCCATCGTGCAACTCGATGGGCTGCTCGGCATCGGTGCGGTTGGTGAAATGCGTGCAGACATCCGTGCTCTCGCCGCTGAGATGGATGCGCTGCATCAGGAGGCGCACGCTTTCACGGTGGCGATGGACATCCCATCCGGTTTGAATGGCGACACTGGCGAGCCATCACCCGATTGCGTCATCGCGGATCTCACGGTGACTGTGGCTTGTTGTAAAGCAGGCCTCGTGGCAGATGCAGCCACACCCTTCGTTGGGCGTCTCGCGTTGGTGCCGTTGGCTGAATTGCAGGCGGAGGACGATCATAGTCCACAACTGCTCACGCCTGAACTGGTCCGTAGCTTCCTGCCACGACGGAGCTTCGAGTTTCACAAAGGTCAGGCAGGGCGAGTCGGCATCATCGCGGGCTCACGCGGGTTTATTGGAGCTGCCATGCTTGCCTGTGGCGGTGCTTTACGTGCTGGGGCTGGGATGGTGACCTTGCTCGTGAAGGAGGAGGTCTATCCGCTGCTCGCCACGCGCGTGCCGCCTGAGGTGATGGTGAAGCTGGTGAAGGATTACCGCGAGGTGCTGGAGATGAAGTTTGATGCTCTCGCCATCGGTCCGGGACTCGGGTTCGAGGCTGAGGACGAGATCTTAAACGTGATTCAATACGCGGCTGTTCCCGCCGTGGTAGATGCGGATGCGATCACCATGGTCGCTCGCGCTGAGGCGCCTGTCTTTCTCACCTCCACACCACCGCGACTCTTGACCCCGCATCCCGGTGAAATGGCGCGATTGGCTGGCGATTGCGATGCCCATCCGCGAATCAGTCAGGCAGAGCTTTGGGCCATGGCGCATCCGGGGAACACCTTGCTGCTGAAAGGTGCACGCACTGTGATCGCCACCGAAGGTCCACCGACCTTCTTCAACACCACCGGCCATCCTGGCATGGCCACTGGCGGCATGGGCGATGTGCTCACTGGCGTGTGTGCCGCGTTTGCCGGACAAGGGCTGGATTTGCATCGTGCCGCAGGACTGGGAGCTTGGAGCTGCGGACGTGCGGCAGAGATCGCGGCACTGAGCATGGGCCAGAACTCCGTGCTGCCCACGGATGTGATCACGTGCCTCGGGCAGGCTTTGCGCGAGCTTGAATGATGGGGGGCCCTGCGCCAGACATCCCCCATGCCCTACCGCCACACGCTCACCGACCGAGTTCAGTTCGCCGATACCGACATGGCGGGCATCGTGCATTTCTCGAACTTCTTCCGCTACATGGAGCGCGTGGAGCATGACTTCTTTCGCGCCTTGGGGATGTCGATCTGGGATGGACACAATGAAGTCACAGATGGTGAGCGCGTGGGCTGGCCGCGGGTTCATGCTTCGTGCGATTACAAGGCTCCGCTGCGCTTTGAGGAGGAGTTCACGATGGAGCTGCTCGTCGAAGAAGTGCGCAAGAAGACGATCCGCTACCTGATCCGCTTTTGGAAAAAGGATGGGGAGCTGAGTGCCGAAGGGCGCATCATCGCCGCCTGTGTTCAGCGAGATAAGATGTCCGGCAAAATGAAGGCGGTGGACATCCCGGCGCGGGTCTTCGAGAAGATCGAGGCGGCTCCGGCGGAGTTGCTGACGGCGGCGAAGTGAGAATCACTCAGCCGCCATGGGCTTCCTGATCTGCCACTGCTTCTCGGGCAGTCCGAGGAGCTTCACGACAGCGGCGGGATAGGCCCAGGCCTTTTCATCGGCGCTGTAGATGATGACGCGTGTTTTTTCAGCAGCGAGAGCGGCGGCCTGGGGAAGGTCGAGATACTTAAGCACATTCAGGTAGGCTGGACCGCTGGCGTGACTGGTGGGAAGTTCGTGCAGATCGAGGCGTGTGATGCCGTCTTCGAAGAGCGATGCGTAGAGGGCGTTCACGGCCATGTCGCGCTGGCCCTGAATCCACAGCGGCTTCTTCTCCAAACCGGCGATCTGTTTCACGGCCTGCACAGCGCGGCGGATGTCCCAGGCGCGCATGGAGTCGGCGGTCTGGCCGAGGAGGTAGAAACGGCGAAGGCGCTGAGTCTGCGCCTTTTCACTGCCGGTCCATTCCGTGGGGCCGACGCCGCGCGGGGCGAGGTAGGCCATGCCCCATTTGAAGCTCTCAAACATCTTCTTCTCGCTCTCAAAGGCCTTTTCATCCGGCTTGATGGAGGGGAAGACATCCAAGTGTTTGCCAAAGCGTGAGTGGTAGGTGCCGATGAAGTGCTCCCAGCCTTCGGCGTCGAGTACATTCAGTGCGACGAGCTCCAGATCCTCCAGTCGCAAACCGGCGCGATGGGCGATGTGCAGACGCAAGCGGATTCCGGGTTCGGACTCGAAGTCGTAGGCGGTGAACTCGATGCCGTCGCGTTCGCTGCGGCCTTCTTTGTTTGGCTGGATGGCAGCAGCTTCCTTCGGCCATCCGGCGAGGACTTTGTCCTTCAGTGCGGTCATCCAGGTTTCCTTCTGCTGATTCCAGTCGCCCTGTGAGCCGGGGATTTCAGGAGCTTTGGCCTGTGGGACGAAGATCTCGTCGATGGTGGTGTTCTTTTCGTCCTTCGGCAGTTCTTTGAAGACCTGGAGCTGCTCGGGTTCGAGCTGCTTCTTCGCGCCTTCATCCATCACGGCCATGGGGTCTGCGCCTTTGAGATGACGCTCGAACCAGTGGAAGGCACCGTTGTTCAGCGGCTGAAGATCCTTGTGCGGACCTTCGGCGATTTGCAGGCCGAGTTTGGCGTCGGCACCGAGCAGGGAGTAGATGCGGCTGACTTTCTGATGGAGGTCAAAGACGCCGTTGATGGGGAAGATGCTGTCTTTGTCAGTGTTGCAGATGAGCAGCGCGCGCGGTGCCACCAGCGCCACGAGACGATCATAGTCCCAGCGGTAGGTGTTCACATAAAACATGCAGTCGCAGTGCCCTTCGACGCAGCCATCCACGACATGGTTGCGCATGTTCGTCACGCCAGCCGTAGGCGCCGCGGCCTTGATGCGTTCATCCAGCGCGGCCACCCACCAGGAGTAGGCTCCGCCGCCGCTGCGACCGGTGACGCCGAAGCGTGTCTTGTCCACCTCGGGGCGTGTTTCAAGATAATCGAGCCCGCGCATCCCCGCCCAGGCTTCGAGTCCGGCGGGCGTGTAGCCGCGTGAATACCACCACCAGCGGCCTTTGCTATAGGTGCCGTGATGCTCGCCTCGGATCTCGCCGAGCTGGACGGTGTCGATGATCAGGCAGACGTAGCCGTGACGGGCAAACCAGATGCCGTGGTGATGGTAGCCGGTCTTGTTTCCATAGCTCACGCCGTCCTTCACGACATTGGCATGGCCGCAGACATAAAGGATGGCGGGCAGCGGCTTCTCCACCTTCGCGGGCAGGTAGAGATTGGCGGTGACATAGAGTCCTGGCACGGCCTGGTAGTGCATCTTTTCCACGCGCCAGCCATCGCCTGCGAGATCGCCAGTCTTCGTGGCCTGGAGCGGCGTGCGTTCGGGCATGGGGTCCAACCCCAGCATCTCGGCGAGCTGGCGGCGATACTCAGGTGCCTTGGCTTTCCAGTCATCGGCACTTTGGATGTCCTTCAATCCGCCCGTCTGCTCAATCTCATTGACCTGCCGTTCCCAGTAGCTTTGGAGCATTCGGTTCCCAGGTGTGTCGGGCGTCTTTTCTGGATAGGGCGCGGCCTGGATAGAGGTGGCGAGACAGAGAAGAGCTAGTTGTAGGCGCATGGACAGCATACGCCAGCACAGCGCCCGGCTCTTTCGGTTGGGATTGTCCCCCCATTAAAACAGCAAACCCGCCGGGCTTGCGCCACGGCGGGTGTTGATGGATTTCAGGTTTCTCGGGGGAGGGAAAATTAGGAGCCGGAGACGGCGTCGGAACCACGCTCACCGGTGCGGATGCGGACGGCTTCGAGGACATCGCTCACGAAGACCTTGCCGTCACCGATCTTGCCGGTGTTGGCGGCTTTGACGATGGCATCGACGACGGTTTCGCTGCGGGAGTCTTCGACGACGACCTCGATCTTCACTTTGGGAAGGAAGTCCACGGTGTATTCGGAACCGCGGTAGATTTCAGTATGGCCCTTTTGACGGCCGAACCCTTTGACCTCGACGACGGTCATGCCTTCCACTCCCACTTCAGAGAGGGCTTCTTTGACGTCTTCGAGTTTGAAGGGCTTGATGATCGCTTCGACTTTTTTCATGGCTGAGCAATTAGTTGTGTGGTTTGGCGGATTATGCAACGACCAGAGAAGACCAGAGGTGATTTTCCGCAGGTTGATTGCTTCGAGTTTTATCCAAAAGCGGGAAGCGTGCCAAGTTTCCTCGCGAAATATTTTCGGCCTATCCCCAGCTGCGCAGCGGGGTTGCATTCCAAGCCTGTCTGACCTACGACGGAGGGCCATGCTTCGCCATCTGTTTATTCTTTGTTTTTTGTGCCTCCTCCACCCCGCCGTGCAGGCCCAGGAGGAGTCTCTCTCCCTGCGGCTGCGCTGGCTTCCGGACCATGCCTATGTGCAGGAAACGACCACGGAGACGACCACTGGCCTCACCGCCATCGGCAAGCCGGAGGATCAAAAAATGAAGGTGAAGCAGACGACGGAGATTCGTGTGACCGGGGCTGCCGACGGGGAAAAGCAGGCCCGCGTGACCTTCGCCGCGCTCAGTGGTGAGGTGATGCTCAACGGGAAGAAGGAACTCTTCGATTCGACTAATCTGGAAAAGGCGAACCCGATGATTCGTGCTTCCGTTGGCCAAAGTGTGGGTAAAACGTTTGTGTTGGCCTACGACGTCGAGGACCGCTTCATCGAGGTGCGTGACTCCAGCGCGATGACTCCGGCGAAGGAGGAGGGGCCTGATTTGGAAAAGATCTCCGAGGCGCGGCAGGTGGCTGATCTCTACCGCCGCTCTCTGGAAATGGGGCTGCCGAAGATGCCGGTGAAGACGGGCGACCGCTGGACCTCGCAGGAGACGGTGAACTTTCCCAGCGCGGGCACGGTGAACATCGAGCTGCGGGCCAAACTGGAGGCGCTGGTGGAATATGAAGGCCGTCCTCAGGCCAAGGTGTCCTTTGAAGGCGAGATGAAGCGCGCCGACGAGTCCGCCGGATCACGCGCTGTCACCATTGGCGATGGCTCACGTGTATTTGGCCAGGTGCTCTTCGATCTGGAACGCGGCACGGTTTCTTTTGGAGCCTTCCGGGCGGACATCCAGCTAGAGATCCAGGGGAAAAAGATCCCCGTCCGTCAGCAGGTGACGACGAAGCTGACGAGTCTGACGAAGGTCTAAAACTAGCCCAAAGCCAATCGCTCCCATGATCCGCGCCTGGCTAGAGCTCGCCCGCATCTCCAACCTACCCACGGTCTGGACGAACGTGACCGCAGGGTGGTTGCTCGCTGGGGGTGATTTGGGAAATCCACTGCTGCTCTGGATGCTGGCCGCAGGCTCGCTGCTCTACACGGGCGGGATGATCCTCAATGACGCGGCGGATGTCCGCTTTGATCGCGAGCATCGGAAAGAACGGCCGATCCCGAGTGGTCGCGTGAGTGCGGCGGCGGCTTGGTCGGTGGGATTGGGAATGCTGACGTTCGGGTGGTATCTCGCTGTGTTTTTCGGCACGGCCAGTTGGGAGATCACGACGGCGCTCGTGGGCTGCATTTTGTTTTACGACTTCTACCACAAGCCCTGGGCGGGTGCGGTTTGGGTGATGGGGATGTGCCGGGTGCTGCTCTTTTTGATGCCAAGCTCGGCCGCGATTTTGTGTGCCACATGCAAGGTTCCTGGCTGGGCTTTGGCATTGCTTCCTGCGTTAGCCCTTGGAGCCTACATTGTTGGGCTGACCATGGTGGCCAGGCTTGAGGCAAAGGGTGCTGCTTCTTCGAGGGTGCATCTATGGTTTTCTCGCTTCTTACTTTCGTGCCCTGGTATGCTTGCCGGATTGATGTTGTTCGAGGCTGGCAGGATGAAGCCCGTCTTCATCCTCGCTGATTTCACCCCGCTCATCCCGCTGGTGATCATCGGCGTCTTCGCCCTCTGGGTGCTCTTTGCCATGCGCATCATGCGCCAGGGCGGCCCATCAATTGGTCGGGCGGTGGGCCTGCTGCTGGCGGGCATCCCGATTGTGGATGCGCTGGCGGTGAGCCAGGTGTCTCTGCCTCTCGCCTTTGGGTTTGTCGCGCTGGCTCCAGTGCTGCGGATCTGGCAGCGCTGGATCGCGGCGACTTGAACTCAGCTTGCGGCGGCTTCTTCGACGCTTGGGCAGGAGCAGACTAGGTGACGGTCGCCAAAGACGTTGTCCACACGGGCCACGGGCGGCCAGTATTTGGACTCTTTGACCCAGGGCAGGGGATAGGCGGCGGCTTCGCGGGTGTAGGCGTGAGTCCAATCGCTTTTCGTGACGAACTCTGCGGTGTGGGGTGCGCGTTTGAGGGTGTTGTCCGTGGCGTGGAAGCGGCCTTCCTCGACGCCGAGGATCTCGGCGTGGATGCAGGCCATGGCTTCACAGAAGCGGTCGAGTTCGGCCTGGCTCTCGCTTTCGGTGGGTTCGACCATGAGGGTGCCGCTGACGGGCCAGCTCATCGTGGGCGCGTGATAGCCGAAGTCCATGAGCCGCTTCGCCACGTCCTCGACGGTGACTTTGCCGAAGTGGCGGAGATCCAGGATGCACTCGTGGGCCACGAAGCCGCTGCGGCCTTTGTAAAGGGTGGGGAAGTGAGGGGCGAGCTTCTTCGCGACGTAGTTCGCATTCAGGATGGCGAACTTCGTGGCATCGGCCAGGTGGGAGCCCATCATGGCGATGTACATCCAGGAGATGGTGCAGATGCTGGCGCTGCCCCAGGGGGCGGAGCACACCGCGCCTTCGGCTTTGTCACCCCAGGTGATGTGGCCGGGCAGGTGCGGCTTCAAATGAGCGCCGACGGCGATGGGGCCGACGCCGGGGCCTCCGCCGCCATGCGGGATGCAGAAGGTTTTGTGCAGGTTCAGATGGCAGACATCGGCACCAATTTTGCCGGGCGAGGTGAGGCCGACCTGAGCGTTCATGTTCGCTCCATCCATA
>JBILPY010000076.1:0-12268 GCA_044373575.1 Prosthecobacter sp.
CTGTATCAAACTACCCTGCTTCATGAAAAAACTCCTTCTGGCGCTCTTTGGCGGCCTTTTCATCGTTTCGTTGTCAGCCGCTGAAACCACGATGAACCATACCACCGCCCTCTCCGCCTACGTCGAGGCCCTGAACACGCATTCGTGGGACCGGATCGCTCCGCATGTCGCGGCGGATGCGGTGTTCATCTTCACGGAGGACACCTTTGTCGGCAAAGCGGCGGCAAAGGGTGCATTCGAGAAGACCTTCAAGCTGATCGAAAACGAGGTTTTCAGCCTTCACGACATTGTGTGGACGGTGGTCACGGAGGACGTGGCCACTTGTCACTATGATTTCCGGTGGAGGGGACTCATCAGCGGCCAGGAATCGGCTGGCGGTGGTCGCGGCACCACCATCTTGCGCAAAGTGGATGGCCGATGGCTCGTCGCGCATGAGCACCTCGGGCCATATCCGCGAAAGTGATTCCACACTGCTGGAGTTTATCATCGTGCCCACCACCCCGAGCATCTCAACTTTTTCTAACCCATGACCACATCTGCAACCTCCACTCCCACCTCCCGTCGTCGTTTCGTCCAAAACACCGTCGCAGTCGGCCTCGGCTTCAATTTCATTCCCGCCTACCTCACCAGCGCCCGTGCGGCGGATAATCCGAAGTTGCCGCCGAGTCGTCGCATCAATCTGGGCTGCATCGGCATCGGTGGACGTGCTGGGAGTGTCATTCCGGGGCTCACAGCGGACGGCATTGCCACGCCAGTGGCCTTCACGGATGTGGATTTTGTGACCGCGAAGAGTCTGGAGAAAAACCTGAAGGCCTTCCCGGATGTGAAGCGCTTCACCGACTTCCGCGAGATGCTCGACAAGATGGGCAAGGACATCGACGCCGTGAGCGTGGTCACGCCGGACCACACGCACTTCGTCGCCGCGATCAGCGCGATGGCGCTCGGCAAGCATGTGTATGTGGAGAAGCCGCTGACGCACACTTTTGAAGAGGCGGAGATCCTCATGCGTGCCGAAAAGAAGTTCAAAGTGGTCACGCAGATGGGCAATCAGGGCCACACCTCGGCCGGAGCTGAGCAGTTCAAGCAAATGCTCGCCGCAGGCATTGTGGATGACATCGTGAAGATCGACGCGTGGAAGTCGCCCTCGCTTTGGTTCATGAATGCGACGGAGCGTGCGCTCGTGAAGGGCTATCCTGCGGAGGAACCGAAGCCTGAAACGCTGAACTGGGACCTCTGGTGCGGTCCGCAGGAGGTGAAGCCCTACAGCAAGATGTATCACCCGTTTAACTGGCGCGGCTTCCACCTCTACGGCGGTGGCATGTTTGGCGACTGGGGTGCTCACATCATCGACTTTGCGCATGATCACCTGAAGCTCGGCCTGCCCACACGCATCACGCCGTTGGCGCTCGCCGATTACAACCAGATCAGCTACCCGCTCAGCTCGGACATTCGCTTCGAGTTCCCAGCTCGCGGCGAAAAGATGCCCGCCGTGGAGCTGCATTGGAAAGCCGGTAGCGACATCAAGTTCGACATCGAGGAGAAGTATGGCGATCCGGGCGCCGACGGCAAAGTCGTGATTCCCAATCCCGGCAATGCAGGATCACTCCTCCACCGCAAACAAGGCGACTACCTCGTGCAGCGCGGCTCGCACGACCGTCATTCGCTCCTGTATCCTCGGGCGAAGATGGTGGAACGCAAAGACGCCATGGGTCTGCATCCTTTGGAGCGCAATCACTTCAATAGCTTCATCAACGCCTGCATGGCCGAAGGCAAGACCGAGTCCCCCTTCAGCGTCTCCGGCCTGCTCACGCAGGTTCTCAATCTCGGCACCATCGCCGAGTATCTGAACGTCGATCTGAAGTTCGATCCGGCCACGAAACGCTTCATCGGCAACGATGAGGCCAATGCTCGCCTCGCCGGCCCACCGCCCCGTGCCGAGTGGGCGGATTGCTACAAGCTGGCCTGAGTTGATCACCGCAAACGAACGCAAGGATCGCAAAGAGAACATCTTTGCGTTCTCTGTGTTCTTTTGCGGCCAAGCAGGCGTTTCATCGTGCATCCTGATCACGGCCTCTCGTCTCTCATTTTATGAATCGCATCACTCTGCTTATCGCCTCCGCCTCATTGATGTCCTGGTCAGCGATGGCTCAAGACGCAGCCAAGCTCGATACCGTCGATCCTAAAGCCAACGCTTCTGCCGTGCCGACGTTGAAGCCAGCGTCTGCGGAGAACCTCATCGTTTACAAAGAACCCGGTCGCTACGGCGGCTGGCCGGCGAACCAGGGATTGTGGCAGTGGGGCGATGAGCTTGTCGTGGGATTCACGGCCACTTACTACAAGGATACAACCACCGATCATCGCATCGACCGCACGAAGCCGAGTCATCGTGTGCAGGCTCGCAGTCTCGACGGTGGGAAGACGTGGAAGGTCGAGGCGGATCAGCCCTACTCGGACCGGAAGAACGAGCCCGAGGCTGTCGCCTTGAAGGAACCGCTCGACTTCACCGCGCCGGATTTTGCGATGATGTTTCGCTTCAAAAGCCTGCACGTCGGCCCTACCTTGCTCTACACGACGCAGGATCGCTGCAAGACCTGGCAGGGGCCGTTCAAGTTCGATGTCGAGGGCGTTGAGGGCATCTCCACGCGCACCGACTTGATCCCAATCGGGCCGCGTGAGTGCCTCATGTTTGGGAGTTGCGGCAAGAAGTCGGATCACAAAGAAGGTCGCGTCTTTTGCGCCCGAACGACCGATGGCGGACTAACGTGGAAGTTGCAGGGCTACATCGGCGATGAGCCACCGAAGGGCGGTTTCGCCATCATGCCCAGCAGCGTGCGAACGGCTGGCGGGGCCTTGCTCACCACCCTTCGCAAAGGAAAACCCGACTACACCATCGAACTCTGGCGCAGTGATGACCTCGGTAAGACGTGGTCCAAGGTCAGTGACGTCACCGGAAACATCGGCGGCAATCCACCCGCCACCGTTTTGCTGCCCGATGGCCACCTCTGCGTGACCTTCGGCCATCGCAAAAAGCCCTTCGGCATCCGCGCTCGCCTCAGCAGTGACGAAGGCAAGACCTGGGCACCCGAGATCATCCTCCGCGCTGATGGCTTCGATGGCGATCTGGGTTATCCGCGCACGCTTGTGCGTCCCGATGGTCGTGTTCTCACCGCCTACTACTTCAACGGCCCCAAAGGCTCCGACCGCGCCGTCGAAAGCACGTTTTGGATGCCGCCAGTGAAGTAGCTTCGCTTGGCAATCGAAGCACTTTGGGGAAGGATTCGATTACCAATCGAATCTACCATGAAAACACTACTCGCCGCCCTTTCGCTTCTCTTTGCCTTCCAAGTCCTCGCTGAGGATCATCCCAGCTTCGCTGCTGTTCAGGCGGCCGACAAAGCTCGTGTCGCCGCGATGCAGTCGGGTGATCGCGCGAAGCTTGATGACATCTTCTCCGATGAACTGCGTTATGCGCACTCGAATGGCATCGTGGACACGAAAGGCTCGTTCATCGATATCCTGAGTGCTGGGAAGACAAAGTATGTCGGCTACGACTACGAGGAGCAGAACTTCACCTTCCCCGCACCCGGCATCGCGCTCATGACGGGGCGTGCGCATGTGAAAGCGGAGACTGAAGGCAAGACGATGGATGCAGTGCTGAGCTTCCTAGCAGTGTGGCGCGAGGAGAAGGGCCAGTGGCGCTTTTTGGCGTGGCAGTCGTGCAAGCTACCGCCGGTGGTGAAGTAGCCTCGATTGGTAATCGAAGCGATTTAGGGGAATGAATCGAATCTGCCATGAAACCCTTCCTTCTGCTTATTCTTCTCGTCACCGCGTGCCGTGCGGAGCCGCATTTGCCACCCGGCACGAAGGCGTTGCCATCCGCAGCGGCGAAAGGCCGTGGGCCGCTGGCGTTGGTGAATTTGAATCATCATGTCCTGGGGCATGCGCGGGTGTTTGGTGGCAAGGAACCGGATTTGTTCGTGGCGGGTTATGGCGGGCCGCAGGCGGTGCATTTGTTCAAGTGGGTGGACACGGCGGAGAACGGTTCTCCGGTCTTTGCAGAGCCGGTGGTGGTGAAGTGTGCGTTCAAGGACAAGGGCGTGGTGTTTCAGCAGAAGGAAGGCGTGGTGACGGGCCTGTGGATCAGCAAGGAGGAACTGGTGACGACGGTGTTTGATCGCGAGGCGATGGAGTTTCGCGAAACTAAGCGCGTGAAGCTGCCGAAGGAGGTGAAGTCGCCATCAATCCTTGGGGCGCTGGTGAATCAGGAGGGCTATGACTTGGCATTTGAAGTGTCGAACGGAGCCAAAGGAGCAGAGGGTAGCCCGAACACGGAGGAGTGGCGGCCTTACAACTCATCGGGCATCGCGGTGGGTGAGATGCGGTATCGTTATCTCGTCGGATGGACGGCGAAGGGCGAGGCGGAACAGATCACGAAGACGAAGAATGAAGTGTATTTTTCGATGCATGGCATCACGGGCATTGATCTTGGTGCCGGGCATGAGCGCGATCTCATCACCGGCTCGCGGCAGGGCAATCTGGTGTTTTATCACAACAAGGCGGCGAGCGGGTTTGATCTCGAAACGAAGCGGCTCGTCGCTGGCGAGGATGGGAACGCTCTGCGGCATCCGAGCATCAATCCGAGCGTGTCGGCATATCCAGGTGGACTGATCGCATGTGGCGAGGGATCGCTGTATTTTTATCGCTTCACTGGGAAGTGGGCAAAGACGGGCGCACCGGTGTTTGCGGAGCCGGTTTCGGTGTTGCAGGAGACCGCGGACCTCTACGCGGGCACGCTGCCATCGCCGACGACGGTGGATTGGAATGGCGATGGCGTGCTGGACATCCTGGCGGGCAATTCGGAGGGCTTTGTGCTCTTCTTCGAGAACATCGGTAGCAATGATGAACCGAAGTTTCTGCCTGCTACGCGTGTGCAGGCCGGTGGACGCGAGATTCAAGTGCAGGCGGGTTATTCAGGCAGCTTGCAGGGTCTTCAAGAAGCACGCTGGGGCTATCTCTCGCCGAACGTGATCGACTGGAATGGCGATTCGCTGCCGGACATCATCGCGGGCGACATATCGGGGGATTACCTCATCTACCTCAATCGCGGCACCAAGACGGAGCCGAAGCTCGATGCGGTGCATCCTATTTACTGCGATGGGATCGACCTGCATGGCATGTGGCGTTGCAGACCAGCGGTGGCGAAGATCGGCGACCGCATCGCTCTAGCGATCGTGGATGGTGACGATCATTTTCATCTCTACTGGCGCATCGACGACTATAATGTGGAGGACGGCGGCAAGTTGAAGCTCGACGATGGCAAACTAATCGGCACGAGCGGCGGCATCGGGGGGATGAGCGGGCGCTGCAAACTCGACTTCTTCGACTGGAATCAGGATGGCCACCTCGACTTCGTCATCGGCACAGGGCGTGTCGTTTCCATTCCTGATCGTGAAACAGGTCTGCCCATGCCCACCATCGGCAAGAAGACTCTTGGCACGCCGCTGCTGATGTTGAACAAAGGCGACAACACCTTCGCGCGGCCGGTTCCGTTTCGAGATGGCGAAGGGAAAGTGATCCAGCCCGGGGGTGCGCATGAGACGGGCGCGGTGGGCACGATGCTGGGCAAAGACGGGCCGAATCTGCTGATCTGCAATGAGGCGGGGAGGATGTTTTTAATTCCCGGGAAGACGATCAAAACGGCACCCTAAGACCCGTGAGCGTCTTGCATGGTGAAAATGACACGACATGATGGCCGGGATGAGGCTCTCCCTTGCACTTTTGATGCTCTTTCTCTCTTCCACCGTCGAAGCAGCCGAACCTTCTTACCCAGAGATCGACGCGTTCGCGAACAAGATCAAAGGAGTGACGTGGAACCTGCGCGGCACCTTTGGGCTCAAAGGGCTGGAGTTTGACGGCAGGGATGTGCGTGAGATCAAGGCAGGAGGGACTAAAGGCGGTGTTTTTGAATCCGCATTTGTGGACGTGGGCGTGCTTCGCTTGAACTTTCGCGGACCGAACACGGGCTGGTATTTCTTCAGCGAAGACTTGCGCTTCATCACGCCGCTTACGGCGTCAGGAGAGGTCGAGTTCAAGCTGTCCGCTGGGTCGGAGGCGAAGCCGGTGCGCGAGTTTCCCAAGGACATCACCGGCATGGTGTTTGAATCCGTTGCGGACGAGCGGCAGTTGCAGCCGTCGAAGCTGCGATGGAACGGCACGCAGCTTGAGTTTGGGAAGCAGAACAAAGACCAAACTTGGTTCGTGGACAAGCTGACCCCGGTCACTGCGGACCGTCGCGTCTTTGAAGTGGAGCTGAACGGACTGCTTGTCTGGTTTGCCTTCTCGCAGGATGGGAAAGCGGCATGGTTGCTACAGCTTGAGAATGTTTTCGGAGGCGAGGCAGCGGGATCTTTTCCGCCCGCCTCCGCACCTGCCAGTGTTGCAGGACTCACGACGCAGCAGGCCGAGCTGCTCATGCACATCGAACGCCTATCGGCAGCAGGAGACAAAACGCGGGCACTGACTTTGGCGCGACATTTGCGGCGTCTGGTGACGAAGAATCCAGCGCTGCTCAAGCAGGTCGAGCAGCGCCTTGCAGGGCTGAAGTAGTGTCAACAATGCTTCGATCTGCTATCGAAGTCCTCGCTGAGTGGGTCGGCTGCTCATCGTATCTAATTCACTGCTTTGGTGAATCCGGCCTCCGTGCGCTTGAGTTCGGCTTTCATCGCTTCGCGTAGCTTGGTGATGCGCTCGACATGTGCTGGTTCTGCGATGAGGTTTTTGAGTTCCTCGGGGTCGTTGGTGAGATCGTAGAATTCCTCGCCGGATTGACCGTCGAGGTAATGCACGAGCTTGAAATGATCCTGCACAAGGGCGGAGTAAAGCGGCACACCTTGGAAATTGTCCTGCTTGCCTTGAGTGAGGATGGTTTGGCTGACTTTGGAGCCATACTCGTTGCCCATGTGCTCGTAGTAACATGTGTGCGGCCATACGGCGTCTGGCTTCTCCAACAGCGGTGTGAGATCACGGCCATGCACGGGCCATGGCACCTTCACGCCGGTCATCGCGAGGAAGGTGGCCGCGAGATCAGGTGCGTTCACGGATGCATCGCAGACTTTGCCGGTCGGGAAACGCGAGGGCATGCTGACAATGAGCGGAGAGCGGTAGTTAGCGTCGTATGGCGCGAGCTTGGTGCGGAAGCCATGCTCGCCCATGCTGAAGCCTTGGTCGGCGCTGTAGATGATGAGCGTGTTGTCATATTGGCCGGTCTCTTTGAGTGCGGCGATGAGTTGACCGACACCTTCGTCGATGGCGGGGACGCATTCGTTCACCTGGCGCACCCAGTCGTCGAAGCGCTTGGCCTTTTTTGTTTCGCCGAAGGCTTCGCCACCTTTTTTGGCGATGGGATGACCGTCTTCGCCTTTGGCCCAGGCCTGCATTTTGTTGAGGTAATCAGGCTTGCCTTCGCGCGGCGGGAAGATGTCGGCAGGGACGGGCACTTCAGCGTCCTTGTAGCTGCCGAGGTGGCGTTTCGCGGGCTTGGATGGGCCATGCACGCTGCCGTAGCAGAGCCAGAGATACCAGGGCTTTGAGGTGTCGCGCTTTTTGCCACGGATGTAGTCGAGAGACCACTGCGTGTAGTTATCGGCAGGATAACCATCCACGGTTTGCTCCTTGCCATCGATGCTGAGGATCTGCTTCTCGTAATACGCGCCGGCGTTTTCGGGATGCAGCGGGCGGTTCCAGACGATCTGATGGTCCCAGTCGCGCCCCCAGCCGGAATCGGTGCCGGTGTGCCACTTGCCGATGTGGGCAGTGTGGTAGCCCTGCTGGCGCATCTGCGCGGGAATGAACTGACACTGCTTTGGATCGTAAGTACTGCCGGGGTATTTGCCCGCCATGGACATGGACTCGATGCCATGCGGATGACGCCCGGTGAGTAGCGTGGCGCGAGATGGCATGCACCACGAGCCAAGGTAAGCAGCGTGGAAGCGGACGCCATTCTTTGCCAGTGCGTCGATATTGGGTGTCTTCACCCAAGGCCATGAGCCGGGGTAGCAGCCGACGGTTTTCGTCGATTGATCGTCGGCGTAGATGAAGAGGATGTTTGGCGGCTTCGGAGCGGCGAAGGCCTGGCATGTCAGCAGGCAGAGGAGGAGTAGGGCGTGGGCTTTCATGGTGGTGGCGCGGTAAACGTCAACCCGTGTGCATTTGTAGCCGCAAAGATGAGAGGGCTGGTTTCATGGCGAGACCGGATGGAGTCAGGCGATGTCGGACGTTCATGGAGACAACCATGAAGACTTCCATCCTCGTTTTTTTCCTCGTGATGCTGGCAGCGTCGGCAACCATCCTGGCCCAGCAGACTTCTTTGCAGAAGAAGGACGTGGTTTTGGCTCCGCCAAAGAATCTCAAGACGAAGCCGGCTCCGGGCTACTTGATCCCGGTCGTGGACATCAGTGGGGAGAAGGGGCGGCAGGTGATCGTGGATCGTGAAGCGGGACAATATCTCGGGCATCCGACGACGGTGCTGCTGGAGGATCAAAAGACGATGCTGACGGTTTACCCGAAGGGGCATGGGCGTGGGGCGATTGTTTACAAGCGCAGCAACGATGCCGGGCTGACCTGGAGCGAACGGCTGCCGACACCGAAGTCATGGGAGACATCGCTGGAAGTGCCCACGCTGCACCGTGTGGTGGATGCAGCTGGCAAGAAGCGCCTGATCATGTTCAGCGGCCTGCACCCGATCCGTATGGCGGTGAGTGAGGACGACGGGGTGACATGGAGCGAGTTGAAGCCCATCGGCGATTTCGGTGGCGTGGTGACGATGTCAACGGTGATCGATCTGAAGACGCCGGGGCATTACCTAGCTTTCTTCCATGACGACGGGCGTTTCATCCGAGGCGGCAGCGAGGAGAAATACCGCATCAAGAGCCCACATGTGCCGGAGTACAGTTCATCGACGGCGAAACCCTGGCGCTTTTGGGTTTACACCACGCTCTCCAAAGATGGTGGACTGACGTGGAGTGTGCCGGTGCCGATTGCGATGCTGCCTGATGCGAACCTGTGCGAGCCCGGTGCATTGAGGTCACCCGATGGGAAACAGATCGCCGTGCTGCTGCGGGAGAACTCGCGGAAGTACAACTCGTTTGTCATCTTCTCCAATGATGAAGGCCTGACATGGACGGAGCCGAAGGAGCTGCCCGCAGCACTGACGGGTGATCGCCATGTGGCGAAGTACACGAAGGATGGGCGGCTTTTCATCAGCTTCCGTGACACGACGCATGTGAGCCCCACCAAGGGCGACTGGGTCGGCTGGGTGGGAGCTTATGAAGACATCGTGAAAGGAACCGAAGGGCAGTATCGCATACGGATCATGGACAACACGAAGGGCGCGGACTGCACGTATCCCGGTGTGGAACTGCTGCCGGACGACACCATCGTGACGACGACCTACGGCCACTGGACGGAGAATGAACCCGCCTATGTGGTGAGCGTGCGCTTCAAGCTGAGTGAGCTGGATGCGAAGCTGAAGAAGTGATCAGACGAAGGGGATCTCCACCTTCTCGCCATGCTGATCATGGGCGGGATTCAGGGCGCGAAGCTCGAGCGTGAGCTTCGCAGCCGTGGCACGGGCAGTGACGAATCCATTGGGCCGTTCTTTGCCAAAGACGTAGGCCACGGGGGGCAGATTGATGAGCTGGATGCCAGTGGCTTCGTGCTTTTTGTGCTCCCAGGTATGAGTGTGGCCATAGACGAAGGCTTTGACCTTTTTGTGCTTGGCCAGGATGGCGAACATGGCGTCGCTATCGACGAGGGCGCTTGGCTTTTTGCCTTCGGGAACGGGGCCTTGAGGGTTGTGGTGTGCCATGACGATGGTCGGTTTGTCAGGGCAGGAAGCGAGGGAGCGGTCGAGCCAACCGAGCTGGAGTTCACCGAGTTCACCGGGGGTCTTGTTCACCTCCTGGAGTGAATCGAGAAGCACCCAGTTCATGGTGGCGGAGCTGAGGACTTCGACATGCTTGCCTTCGACCGGGCGTGGGTCCTGTGGGCTGGTCATGGCTCCGATGAAGTGCTTGCGATCATCATGATTGCCCAGGGTGCAGTGAACCTGGATGGCGGACTCGCGCAGGGGCTCGATGAGCTTCACAAAGGTGTCATAGTCAGCCTGCTGGCCGTCGAGATAGGCACAGTCACCATTCACGAGAACGCCGAAGGGCTTCTGGCCGATCTTCAGCACCTGATTGACGCAGCGCTGGAGATTTTCACCCATGACGGCACCACGAGCTTCGAGTGTGACATCTGCGGCGATGTGGGTGTCAGAGAAGAGCACCCAGAGTTCCCCCTCTGGATCGCTGGCTGCATTGGCAAAGTGAGGCGAGAGGGCAGCAGCGAGGCTGCCTTTGATCCACTGGCGGCGGGAGATGGGTGGGAAGGTGATGGGCATGGTTGGACCCTATAACGCAGCCAATCGGTGGGGACTGTCCAGAGCTTTGATTTGGCGGTTATTGTCCTTTGAGCATGCCTCAAAAAAACGAAGCCCGGCTCTTTGGCCGGGCTCCCATCCATTTTCAGCAGCACACTCGATCACCAGCAGGCCGGGCTGTAACCCCAGCCGCGACCGAAACCATACATCGGCGTGTTATAGCTGGAGAAGTGGTAGTTGCTCCGATAAGGGCCGCGGTATCCGTAATACGGCGTGCGGCTGTAGCGGTAGGGCGAGGTGTGATACGGATTGTGGATGCGCTGATAGACTGGCTGACGGCGCACAGAGTAGCCTCGGTGGTAGTTACTGTAGTAGTAGCGAGAATCCCGGTTGGCGCCGATCTGCGTCCCAGCAAACGAACCGAGTAGGCCGCCAATGGCTGCTCCTTCGAGCGGCCGACCGCTCTGGTTGCCAATGATGGCACCAAGCAATCCTCCGCCAACAGCACCTACAACGGCACCGTGGCGCTCATTCGGACCTGCATAAGGACTGACACAGGAGGATAATGTCAGCGCGATTCCGAGGGCACCGACCATGACCATGCGATGTGGTATTGATTTCATAGTGTTGAGTGAGTTCTCGCTCATGATGAAATTCATGAGCGGTGGACATTGACCACGTTTTTACCTGTTTCATTCAGACACAGAAGAACAAAACCAACCCTTGTTTTCACTGACTCCAACGAAGTGTGATAATTTCAGAAATTGCCAAAACGATCAGTTCATCGAAGCCCCCGGAGCTCTGCGCGCAGCCGTTCTACTTCCTCTAAAAGCTGGGTGAGTAACTTCAATCCACTGAGATTCATTTCACACGTTTCACGCAGGTGTTCGATCCGACGGAGGGCGCGGATGGTTTCGTCATCAAACACGGGTTGGATGAGTCCGTGCTCTTGGTATTGAACGATGGTTTGCGTGGAGACTCCGGTGAGCTCGGATACGATCTCCAGACTGTAGCTGGCTTCGGGCATGGGTTCGTTCATGTCAGGCGCGAGGTTTGAAGGTGGATGTGCTGCGAAGCTGCTCCCAGAGCTTGCGTTCGTCGTCGCTTATCTGCGTGGGCAGCACGACATTGATGGTCACGAAGAAGTCGCCGTGTTCGCCGGACTTGCCCTTTGGCAGGCCTTTGCCGCGCACGCGGAGTTGTTGGTGGTCTTCCGTGCCAGCGGGGATGCGCAGTTTGATGGAACCATCGAGTGTGGGCACGATCACCTCCGAACCTAGCACGGCCTCCCATGGAGCCACGTCGAGTTCGTGATGAAGGTCGGCCTCACGTGTGGTGAAGTTGGGGTGCGAGGCATGGCGCACGCGCAGATACAGATCGCCAGCTTCGCCGCCATGGATGCCGGGCTCGCCCTGGCCTGGTACGCGAATGCGGCGGCCATCGGTGGCTCCGGGCGGGATGCGAACCTCAAAGGTGTGGGTGTTCACCGCACCCGTCTGGCGGTTCATCGTTTGTAGCGAAAGGGGGCGCTGGGTGCCGTGCATGGCCTCCTCCAGCGTGACGAGGATGTCGCCCTCGATATCGTGACCACGTCTAGCACGGGCTTGTTGGCTCCGGCCTGTGGGGATGCCTTCGTCAAAGCCCTGCGGGAAGCCGTAGCGGCTGCCACCGCTGAAGTATTGCTCGAAGAAGTCGCTGAAGCCGGTGCCGCCGAAGTGAACATCCTGCTCTTGAGCGGCGGCCTCGGGTTCCTGCCAGCTGGCGCCGAGTGTGTCATACTTTTTGCGCTTTTCGGGGTCGCCGAGCACCTCATTGGCTTCGTTGATCTCTTTGAACTTTTCCTCGGCG
>JBILPY010000508.1:0-3754 GCA_044373575.1 Prosthecobacter sp.
AGGCAACGTGATGGACCAGAGGCCTTCGGCATCCTTCGTCATGGCCACCTGCTGGCGGTCCCACTGGCCGCGCAGCGCGACTTCGGCGGCTTTCGGCGCCTTTAGCCGAAAGATTACTCCTTTGTTCGGGACGATCTCGGGCGAGAAAACGGGGCCACCTTTCTGGGCATAGGCGGTGAATGGTGACGCGGTGATGAGGGCGATGATCGCCTGAAATGTCAGGGTCTTCATATCGAAAATAAGATCAGCGGGTTTCTTCGTTTTTTCCCACGCGGTTCACCTTCAGGTCCTCGGCCAGATGGACGAAGTCCTCCTGCTCGCACCATTTCACGAAGCGCTCCGTCAGTCGTTTCAACTCATCCCACTCGTGACGGATGTGCTTGGCCTCCTCCTTGCTGATGCAGTTGTCTGAAGCTGCATGACCGATGGCGGCAAGCAGATCGGCGAACTGCTGCACGATTTGCTGCGTCGCAGGCATGACCTCGCGTCCAGGACGCTTCGACGTAGGTGGGTTTTTGACAAAATAACCGTCCGCCTTGTTGCAGAGCCACTGCACGATGTGGTCATCCTGCGTGTTCTCGTAAAGCTCCTTCACGCGGTCGAGCGGATTGGCAGAACCGCTCTTGGAATCGGAATCCTGCCTTTCCCCCCATTTATAGACGAGCGAGAGCGAGAGGCCCATCTTGTCGGCGACTTCCTTGACGTGGACTTTCTCCAGAGCGGCGCGGATGACTTGGTGGGATTCCATAGGCGGCATGTTCATCCGTGTGAGGTATCTTCTGCAAGCAGGAATCTCGCGTCGAGATTTTCGTTTGCCCACAGGCTCAACGAACGGAATGTCCGCGCCCGCCATGACCCAGCTCATCGACTACGTTCTCCATGTGGATAAACACCTCCAAGGCTTCGCCGAGGAGCATCGCACGGCGATCTATGTGCTGCTGTTTGCCATCGTCTTCTGCGAAACCGGGCTCGTGGTCACGCCATTCCTGCCGGGGGACTCACTACTCTTCGCTGTCGGTGCTCTCGCGGCGCAGGGGCTTCTTCGCATCGAGATCATCATCCCGCTGCTCATGGCAGCTGCGATCATCGGCGATAATTTGAACTACTGGATCGGACGTAAGTGCGGTTCGTGGATCGTGACACGGCCATGGTTCAAGCGCGACTACCTGACGAAGACGGAGCACTTCTTTGTGAAGCACGGCGGGCGGGCCATCATCATCGCCCGCTTCGTTCCCATCGTGCGCACCTTTGCGCCCTTCACCGCCGGATTTGGTCAGATGCACTACACGCGCTTTCTCACTTTCAGCATCGGCGGCGGTCTGCTCTGGGTGGCGGGTATCTCCCTGCTTGGCTATGCACTGGGGAACATCCCGATCATCAAGAGCAACTTCAAGCTGGTCTCCCTGCTCATCATCTTCGTCTCCATCCTGCCGATCCTCATCGAGGTGATCCAGCACAAGCGGGCGGCGAAGAAGAGGGCAGAGTGATTTACACCAGCGCCAGCATCGGCACCTCGAGCTTCACGACGCTGGACTCGGCTGTCTGGAAGAGGTTAACCTCGCCAGTGCTCACGTCATACAGACCACCGACGACGGCGATTTTGCCTTCTTCGACGAGCTTGTTCAGCGTGGCACTGCGTTGACGAATTGTTTGGATCGTTCGGATGACGTTCAGGCGTGAGATTTCGTTCGAGTAGGCGGCCTTTTCGCCGGGTGCCCATTGATCGGGCTTCTTGAGCGTGGCGGGATTGATCGCCTGCTGGATCTCCGTGACGAGGCCGTCGAGGTTGGCGCAAGGCGTAGCCTCGCTGGCTTTTTTTGCCGCAGCGAGCAAATCGACAGCAGCATTCACCGCCCCGCAGCTCGTATGACCGAGGACGACGACGAGCTTCGAACCCACAACGGCGCAGGCATATTCCAGGCTGCCGAGCAGTTCACTGGTGGCAATGTTTCCAGCCACACGGGCGCTGAAGATGTCGCCAAGGCCGAGGTCAAAGACGACCTCCGCCGGTGCACGCGAATCAATGCAACCGAGCACGGCAGCCATCGGGAACTGGCCTGCGGACGTGCCGCTGATCTGGCGGCTGTAATCACGCTCGATGCGCTCACCGGCGAGGAATCGTTGATTGCCAGCGCGGAGGATTTCCAGCACAGAGGCCGGTGTGAGGCCGCTCTGCACTTCGCGGGTGGTGTAATCGACGAACTGGATGTGATCGCCGCTGATGTTATGCTCCTTCAAGCCGAGGAAGCCGACCTCCACGCCGTGCGCCTGGGATGTTTTGTCGCGGAAGTCAGCGATGAGGTCGCGGATGTCCGGGTCGATGTAGTCGGTGTTGCGGGCATCGATGATCACGCGACCTCCACGCGGCACCTCATGCAGCGTTTTTTCAATCGAGGCCCGGTTAAGGAAGCTCACCTGATTCGCCAGTTCTATGCGCAGCACATCGCCCGAGGTGTGTTTCTCAATGATCCGGCGCAGCGGGCGGCGCAGATTGCTGTGCAGGATGAAAATAATGCTGATGCCGAGGCCGATGAGCACGCCGGTGAGAAGATCGGTGAAGACGATGGCCGCGATGGTGATGAAAAACGGCACGAACTGCTTGCTGCCCTCGCTCCACATCTGCTTGAAGAGCTTGGGGCTGGCGAGTTTGGAGCCGGTGACGATCAAAATGGCCGCGAGAGCCGAAAGCGGGATCTCATTGAGCCAGTGCGGCACCGTCATCACGCACACGATGAGCAATACGCCGTGTAGCACGGCGCTGAGCTTGGTGCGGCCACCCGAGTTGATGTTCACGGAGGAGCGCACGATCACGCTCGTCATCGGCAGGCCACCGATGAAGCCTGCGAGCATGTTGCCGACACCTTGTGCCACCAATTCACGGTTAGGCGGTGCCTGGCGCTGGTCGGGGTCGATTTTATCGACGGCCTCCAAATTGAGCAGCGTCTCCAGCGTGGCGACGAGGGCGATGGTGACAGCCGCTTTGAAGACCAGCGGATTGCTGAAGTGCTCCATGCCTGGGAACTGCAAAAAGCCGAGGAAGGCCTGCACATCCGCCGCCACCGGCACCTGCACGAGGTGGGATGCCTTCACCTCCCATGCGTGGCCCATCTTCCGCAGGATCAAATTGATCGCTACACCCGCGAGCACCACGATGAGGGCCGAGGGCACCGGCAGTTTCTTGAGCACCTTCACCCTGTCCCACACCACGAGCAGCAAAACTGATGCGATGCCGATAAGCGCCGCGCCGGGCAGGATGTCCGAAAGCGTCGCCATAAGCTCGGTGAAGGTGTTTTCATGGTCCGGCTGGGCAAAGCTCATCTCGCCCTCAGCATCGGCATCGTGGCCGAAGACGTGCGGGATCTGCTTCAGGATCAAAATGAGGCCGATGGCCGCCAGCAGTCCTTTGATGACGCTCATCGGGAAAAATGCCGCGATGAAGCCCAGGCGGAACGTGCCCATCAAAACCTGCATCGCCCCGGCCACGACCACCGCCGCCAAAAACGCTTCGAAACTGCCCAGCATGGCGATTTGCGTCGCCACGATGGCCGTCAGCCCCGCCGCCGGGCCGCTCACGCTTTTGTGCGAGCCACTCAGAATCCCCACCACGATCCCGCCGACGATCCCAGAGATCAAACCGGCAAACAACGGCGCATTCGATGCAAGCGCGATGCCAAGGCACAGCGGCAACGCCACGAGAAACACGGCGATGCTCGCGGTGAGGTCCTTTGGCAGGGTGACGGAGAGAGGAGCTTGG
>JBILPY010000717.1:0-2711 GCA_044373575.1 Prosthecobacter sp.
GCCGTTGAACTGGGTGAAGGCGAAGCCGGTGACCTTCATGCCGGGCTTGAGACCGAGTTTTTCGACAGGCACTTCGAGCTTCGTCCAGGCTCCGAGTTCGGGCAGCTTGCCCACGAGCACGCGCTCTGGTGTGCGCACTTTGCCAAAGGGAATAGCACCCTCCTCACCCCACACGGCGCGGTGATTCCAGCCACCGACATGGAATTGCACCATCACGGCCTTCGGCGGATCTTTGGGATCGAGGAAACACTGCACGCTGAGCTTGCCATTCGCGGGGATGTCAAAACTCGCCCCCTTGGTGAAGAAGTCTTGAGCCACGCCCTTGGCCGTGCGGCGAAGCGCGGCGCTGCCACTGAAGACGGGGCCTTTCTCCTTGCCGATGATTTCGGTGGGTGCACCAGCGACTCCGACATCGGCCCCGGCGGGGAAGGTATCCTCAAACCAGACGACTTCGCTGGTCTGCACCTGCGGTGGCGGGGTGAGTGTCGCAGGGTCGGTGTAGGCCAGCTTGGAGATGGCTTCGCGGATCTTGGCCTGCGTGGCGGCGATCTTTTGATCGTAATCGGCGAGCTGCTTCTTTTGCTCCTCGTTGGAGAGACGCAGAATCGGTGGAGTCAGCAGGATGTTGCCATCCATCGCTGGATCGGCGGCACTGTTGAAGAAGGCGTAGAGCGAATAGAACTCCTTTTGCGTGATGGGATCGAACTTGTGATCGTGACACACGGCGCAGCCAGCGGTGAGGCCCATCCACACGGCGACGGTCGTGTCTGTGCGGTCAACGGCATAACGAAAGACGAATTCTTCAGCGATGCTGCCGCCCTCGCTGGTGGTGACGTTGCAGCGGTTGAAGCCCGAGGCGATCTGCTGATCCAGCGTGGCATTCGGGAGCAAATCTCCAGCGAGCTGCCAGCGCGTGAATTGATCATAAGGCAGGTTGTCATTGAAGGCGCGCACCACCCAGTCGCGGTAGGGCCACATGCTGCGTTCGTTGTCGAGATGCAGCCCGTGCGTGTCGGCGTAGCGCGCGACATCGAGCCAGTAGCGGCCCATGTGCTCGCCATAGCGTTCGGACTTCAGCAGGCGGCTGACGACTTTCTCATAAGCATCCGGGCTAGAGTCGGCGAGGTAGGCATCCACCTCGGCAGCCGTCGGCGGCAGACCAGTGAGGTCGAGCGTCACGCGGCGGATCAGCGTTTCCTTCGAGGCTTCCGGCGCAGGGGATAGGCCTTCTTCAGCGAGGCGGGCTTGGATGAAGGCATCGACACCATTTTTGACCACTCCCTTGACTGTCGGCGGAGCTGTCTTGACCGGCTTTTCAAAAGCCCAGTGCTTCTTGTATTCCGCGCCCTGGCTGATCCAGAGCTTGAGCGTTTCCAGCTGCTTCGCCGTGATCTTTTTATGCGACTCCGGCGGCGGCATGACTTCATCGGGATCGGCACTGACGATGCGCGCGATGATGCTGCTGGCCTTCACATCGCCAGGTTTGATGGGAAAGCTGCCCTCGATGGCTTTGTAAGCACCCTCTGGGGTGTCGAGACGCAGGTCCGCCTTCCGCTTCTTCGCATCGAAGCCATGGCAGGCGAAGCAGTTGTCACTGAGGATCGGGCGGATGTCGCGGTTGAAGTCGAGCTTCGTCGCTGCCTGAGATGAGGCAGCGAGGCAGAACAGGAAGGTGAATGGGCGCAACATGGGGCCGTGGATACGAAGGCGGGGCGGGCTTCTTGCTCTTCACCCCGCATGAGAAGTTCTTCACCTCCGGCGCGTTTCCTGCGTAATCTTGTTTTCCCATGCGCACCTTTCTCTTTCCCCTGCTTGTGCTCGCCCTCGCGCCCAGTGCTTTTGGCAAATCTCCCACGCCTGCGCAGAAGTCGGTCGAGGACATCGCCGAGGAGGTGAAGCCCTCCGTGGTGAAGGTGGTGCAGGAGGGCAGGGAAGGGCTGGACGGACTCGGCACTGGCTTTGTCGTCAGCGAGGACGGACTCATTGCCACGAATCTCCACGTCATCGGCGAGGCTAGGCGGCTGGAGATCGAGATGAGCGATGGCACGAAGCATGAGGTCACGGAGATCACCGCCACAGACTCGCATTGGGATTTGGCGCTGCTGCGCGTGGCCGCCAAAGATCTGAAGCCTCTGCCGCTGGCGAACAGCGACTCGATCAAGCAGGGGCAGTCCGTCGTCGCCATGGGCAATCCCGAGGGCCTGGCTTTCAGCATCGTGGATGGGGTGGTCTCTGAGTATCCCGATGTCGTCAATGAGGTGCCCATGATCCGCCTCGCCATACCCATCGAGCGAGGAAACAGCGGTGGGCCGCTGCTGGACCGTCAGGCTCGTGTGCTCGGTCTGCTGACGATGAAGTCCGCTGTCACGGACAACCTCGGCTTTGCCATGCCGGTGAATGAGCTGAAGCGCCTGATCGCCGAGCCAAACCCGGTGCCCATCGACCGCTGGCTGACCATCGGCGTGCTGAATCCGAAGTCCTGGCAGCCCGCGCTCGGCTCCCGCTGGACACAGAGTTCCGGCATCCTGAAGTCATCGGGCATGGGCAGTGGATTCGGCGGACGCACGCTTTGTTTGTCGAAAAGCGATGTCCCCAAAGACAGCTTCGAGGTGGCGGTGAATGTGAGGCTGGATGAGGAAAGCGGTGCCGCCGGGTTGCTCTTCTGCGCGCAGGACAGCGACCATTACTATGGCTTCTCTCCTTCGACTGGG
>JBILPY010000509.1:0-3736 GCA_044373575.1 Prosthecobacter sp.
CACGGCCAATGGCGTGCAGTGTGATCTACGCGCGGTGAGCAGTGCGGAGTATCCCTTTGCGCTGAATTACTTCACTGGCAGCAAGGAGCACAATGTGGTGATGCGGCAGCGGGCGCTGGATCGCGGCCTGTCGCTGAACGAGTATGGCTTTAAACCCTCGCATGAAGGTGGCAGCATGCCTGCGGAAGCGGCGGAGATCTATGAGGAGAAGGAGATCTACCAGCTCCTGGGGCTGGACTACATCGAGCCTGAACTGCGGGAGAACTCGGGTGAGATCGACGCGGCGGAGAAGGGTCGTTTGCCAAAACTGATCGAGCTGGAGAACCTGCGCGGGGTCTTTCACAACCACACGACGGCTAGCGACGGCAAAGCGACGCTGCGGGAGATGGCGGAGGCGGCGATGGAACTGGGGCTGCAATACCTGGGCATCGCGGACCACAGCAAGAGCAGCTTTGTGGCGAACGGTCTGGATGAGCGGCGGCTGCGTGCGCAGATGGCAGAGATCCGCAAGCTAAACGAAGAGTATGACGGAGATTTCCGCATCTTCGCCGGCAGTGAGGTGGACATCCTGAAGGATGGCTCACTGGACTTTAGCGACGAGCTGCTGGCGGAGCTGGACTACTGCGTGGCGAGTGTCCACAACGTCTTCAATTTGCCCGAGGCGGAGATGACGGCGCGGATCATCCGGGCGATCGAGAATCCGCATGTGACCATGCTGGGGCATGTGACGGGCCGCCTGCTGGCGCAGCGCCCGGCGTATGCGGTGAACATCCCGGCCATCATTGATGCTGCGGCAGCGACGGGAACGATCATCGAGCTGAATGCCAGTGCGTGGCGTCTGGATATGGACTGGCGCTGGTGGCGGCTGGCCGTGGAGAAGGGTGTGAAGTGCAGCATCAACCCGGATGCGCACAGCACGCGCGGCCTTCAGGATGTGCTCTTCGGTGTGCGCGCGGCCCGCAAAGGCTGGCTAACTCGGAAGGACGTGATCAACTGCCTGCCGCTGGGAGAGATCGAGAAGGTGCTATAAGCTGGGCGTGTCCGCATTTATCATGCGCCGTGATGTGTTTGAGCGGATGTGAGGGGGAGTGGCATTCACTCACCCTTGATCTCGTCCCAAGATTTTAAACCCGTCACTGGTAGCATTGGCGCAGCGGCGGCATCCCATTCCGGTGTCCCCGCAATACGGAAGAGATCCCAGATCTGCTTCTTGCTGTGTGGCGTAACCACAGAGTTCGGGGCGTTCCTCCAGAGGCCGAGTCGCAGTCCGCCTTCCTGGGCGTGATCGACGTGGCGATGGTAGATGAAAGCATCTACCAGAGGCAATCGGCGACATTTCTCCCAGGCATAGGCAAAAGCAGCGGCTTGCAGAGCTTCGCCCTCAGGGGTGAGCAGCAGATGAAAGCCCTGCTCGGAAAGGATGACACGGCGCGGCTCACCTTTGATCAGCAGTTCAGGTTTCCTGAGATGGCGGCAGAGCACTTCCAGATTCTTGAAGGTGACCTTGTTCGTCGCTTCATCACTTGTCACCGTCTTGTCGGCCCAGGCGCGGGGATTGCCCAGATCTTCAGGATAGGGATGCCAGGCCACATGCCAGTCGAGATCGGCGGTCTGCTTGGCAAAGGCATCCAGGTAATCCCGCCCCGGAGTCGCTTCTTCCGCGCTGATGCCGTGCATGCTGACGGCCCAATGATGGTCAAAAGAAATGTAGAGCCGTGCATTCGCCGAGGCCGTGCGCACTGCGCCATGCACGAGACGGAAGGCCTGAGCATACTCACCCACCGCCTCTGCCATCGCCTTGCGCCCCATGTTGTACCAGAGCCAGTGGGAGTTCACCTCGTTGCCCACGATCCAGCCCCATACGCGGCCATGCTCGGGATGTGTCCCGCTCCAGCGCTCTGCCATCATCTCGCTTACCGCACGCAGCCAGGCACGCCCCTCGGGGGTCTTCGAATTGAATCCGCCCACGCTGTATTTGTAGTCCTTCCGTGCATCCGGGTGGATCACCACGGCATCACGCGTCTCTTGTTTGGAAGGATACGCGATCAGGATCGCATACACGACGACACCACGATCCGAGAGCGGCTTGATCTGACCATCGAGTGACTTCAGGTAGTTTTCATTGAAGCTGAACTCCTGCCCATCCACGACGCGCTTCGGGTTCCCCGGTTTCTTTTCCAGATCTAGCAGGGCAGTGAGGTTGATATTGATGCCCGCGTGATGGATTCCGAGTGTCAGCGCATCATCGACCATCTGCACCTGCAAGCCTTTGATGGAGTCAGGCTTGGGAAAAGGTTCTGCATTCGGCACCGCCGACTGCGCGGTCAGAGAGGTGGTCAGGACAAGACAGAGCGTACGGGCAAAGGCGGGGAACATGAGCCGCTCCCTTTCTTCCCAGATCACCAAAAAGCAAAAAGAGAATCCCAGACAGTAATGAGGCAGGAAAGGCCTGCTCGCAGACGTTAATGTGACCTCCCTCATGTCGCGTCTTTCCCGTTTCATCTCCCTTGGACTCAGCCTCACCTCACTGCTTCACGCTGCAGATCCCCTGCCAGGCCACTCCACCCATGGCGAAGCCTTCAATGAAGGCCCGCGTCAGGCCGCCACGCTGATCCCCGGCTGTGGGAAAGTAAGCTTTACCATCACGACAAAGAAGCCCGAAGCGCAGCAGTTCTTTAATCAGGGCGTGGGTCAGCTTCACGGCTTCTGGTATTTCGAGGCTGAGCGCTCTTTCCGGCAGGTGGCGTTGCTGGACAAGGAATGCCCCATGGCCTTTTGGGGCATGGCCATGGCCAATGTGAACAATGAGGCCCGTGCCAAGCAGTTCGTCCGAAAAGCGGTCGCGCTCAAAGACAAGGCGAGCGCCCGCGAGAAGCTGTGGATCAGCACGCTGGAGACCTTTTACAAAGAAGACAAGAACGACAAACGTGACAAGAAACAGCGCGCGCTGGATTTTATCCGTGACCTGGAAACCATCGTGCAGGACTACCCCGATGACGTGGAGGCCAAGGCCTTCCTGGTCTGGAAAACCTGGCACGCGAATGGTGAGGCTCCGATCACGAGCTACCAGGCTGTCAATGCGCTGCTGGATCAGGTCTTTGCCGCCAACCCCGAACATCCAGCGCACCACTACCGCATCCATCTCTGGGACAATCGGAAGCCCGCCCAGGCCCTGAAGTCCGCCGCCCAGAATGGGCAAAACAATCCCGGAATCGCCCACATGTGGCACATGCCGGGACACACCTACTCAAAGCTGAAGCGCTTCGACGACGCTGTCTGGCAGCAGGAAGCCAGCACACGCACTGACCACGCCTACATGATCCGCAACTGGGTGCATCCCGATCAGATCCACAACTACGCGCATAACGAAGAGTGGCTCGTCCGCAACTTCAACGAACTCGGACGTGCAAGCGCCGCCATCGGCCTTGCCACTGCTCTCATCCGTAACCCGCAGCATCCCGCGAACAACACGCTCGATAAAGACAGCACCAGTGCCAGCTATGGCCGCACGCGTCTGCTGGAGACGCTGAGCAAATGGGAACTGTGGGACGATCTGCTCAAGGTCACTAGCGGTCCGCTCTTTCCTACCGTGGAGCAAACAAGTCATGAAGTGCGCCGCCTTCACGCGCGAGGGCTCGCCTTCTATGCCAAAGCCGACACCAAGGCCCTGGCCTCCACCATCATCGAAATCGAAGCCGCGGATAAGAAAGCCAAGGCAAAAGCTGCTGAAGCCGAC
>JBILPY010000077.1:0-12126 GCA_044373575.1 Prosthecobacter sp.
GAGGCATCGAAGACTTTGCAGGCGTAACGCGAATGGAGAGCGGAAAGGATGTCAGACATGGGCGGTGGTGCGGTTTACGCGCCAGTCCATCGCGTGGAGATGAGTTTCGTCAATCCCCTTCAAGAACAGCACGCCTTTGACGTTCTCTCCCACCCTCGCCAACTTTCCCCACCGTTCTCATGATCAAATCCCTCCTCCTTCTCCTGTGTTCCCTGAGCGCCGCAATCGCCGCCCCGATGTCGATCTTTGATGGCAAAACCTTCGATGGCTGGGAGGGCGAGACCTCCAAAGTCTGGCGCATCGCCGATGGTGTGATCCATGGTGGCTCCCTGGAGGGAAATCCGCAGAACGAGTTCCTCGCCACGAAGAAGCAGTATCAAAACTTCCGCCTCACCCTCGAATACAAACTCAACGGCACCGAAGGCTTCGTGAATGGCGGCGTGCAGTTCCGCAGCGTCCGCATCAAACAGCCACCAAATGAAATGTTTGGCTATCAGGCAGACATCGGCGCAGGCTACAGCGGCTGCCTTTATGATGAATCCCGCCGCAAGACCATGCTCGCGAAACCTGCGGAAGAACTGATCAAACAGGCCGAAAAGCCCGGCGAATGGAACACCTACGAGATTCGCGCCGAGGGGCCGCGCATCCAGCTCTTCGTCAATGGCGTGCGCACCGTGGACTACACCGAAAGCGCGCCGGACATCGCGCTCAAAGGCAACATCGCCCTGCAAATCCACGGCAAATGCAAAGCTGAGATCGCCTTCCGCAATATCCAGATCGAAGAGCTTCCCGAAGGCAAATAAGGGCAACAAGCCATGACAAACGCGGCACAAGGCTGGCGCAGACTTCGACCTTTACCTGCGCATCCAATGCATGGGAGACTGAGGCCATGAATCTGAAAACTCACTTAACGGTCTGTGCTCTGCTGATGGGCGTGCATTTCACAGGCTGCACCACCGACCCGACGCCACCGGCTGAAATCGCTGCCTTCACACCCGTGCAGGCCGTGTTGGAAACCAACTGCGTGCATTGTCATGGCGACAACCGGATCTCGACGATGCCGTCGATTCACGATTCGCACGCGCTGGCCAAGTTGATCGGCAGCGGGAAATGGATCGTGCCCGGCAAGCCTGAGCAGAGCCGCTTCTTCCAGGTCGTCACCTTCCCTGATCAAGTACCTGGAGCCATGCCGCCGACCGGCCATGCGATCACAAAGAAGGATGTGGAGGCACTGCGCCAGTGGATCTCCGCTGGCGCCAAGGTACCGCCTGGTGCCACGATTCAGTTCACGCCGCGCGGTGAGATGCCACGCTCGATGTGATCAGCCTTTCATCTGCACTTTGACTCGCCCATCATCCGTCTGCGGCGCTTCGGCAGGCGGCGCTTGCAAGATGGTCACGACGTTTGCAATCAGGATGTAGATCAGCGCCGCCCCCACCGCACCACCGATAGCGATCAGCCGCCGCTGCACCGCATTCTCCAAGGAAATCATGGTGTAAATGCGCAGACAGATCAGCGACCACAGCAGAGTGAGCACAGGAGCAACAAAGGGCAGGTAGGTTTCCATGCCGCCGATTCTAGAACCGAGATGCGGGATTCGTCACTCAGTTTTCATTGCCTGCGCCGCTGCCGCTCAGTTGAGCCGACGGTGCCTCCATCTTTTGCCAAACTCATGAGGTCACCGTGAGATCTATGTATCCAGCCATCGCCCCATTCAGCGACGCGTCCGCCATTGATGATTCTGGATTCGCATTGGAAAACATCCTCAGCACGCAGAAGCACCTGCTATAAAATCAAAAGGGCGGCACTTATTTCTTCTCCAACGACATCAACTCGATCTTGCGGAACCACACAGGCTGCCCTTCCGCCTGAAGGGCGATGTGGCCGTAGCTGAGCATGAGATTTCCGCCGAGTTCGATCTGGTCGGTCGCAGGGGCGTTGTTGTTCGTGGGGTCGAGTTGAGGGCGCAGGTAGCGCAGGACTTCGACGCCATTGATGCGGTGGATGATCTCTTCGTTGCCGCGCACTTCGACTTCGGCACGCACCCACTCTTCGGCAGAAAAAGTCGGCGCGCTGGATTTGACGATGTGTTTGGTCACGAGTTGCCCCCCCATCTCTACATGCGTGCCGGGTGTGCAGAGATTGGCGGTGGAGCGCTCGCCTTTGCCTTCATCGGCCAGGAACTGCATCTCCAGGCTCGCGGGGAAGCCCTGATCGAAGCGCATGCTCTGCGGTGGCTGCGCATGAAGCATCACGCCACTGTTGAGGTTCACATACTTCGGCGCATCGGCGATCATTTTTCCCGTGAAGCGATACTCCAGCCGCAGGATGTAATGCGAGTAGGCGAGGTTCGTGTAGAGGTGGCCGAACTGCTCATCAAACTTGTCGTAGTCGTCGTAGCTGACTTTCAGGATACCGTCCTCGACGCGAAAGGTGTTCGCGAAGTTCTCGCCCAGTGGTCGCTTGGCAATCTTGATCGTCCAGCCGCTGAGATCCTTGCCATTGAAGAGTGAAACCCATTTCGATTCTTGAGCCGAGCCGATGGCGGCATGGAAACTAATGAGAAGGGCGAAGAGGCAAACGATGGAGCGCATGGTCGTGCATCCTGACGCCGACGGTGGCCGATTCCAAGCCGAAGATCACAATCCATCTCGAATAGCCGCAACGGAAAGCTTTGCATCATTGCCTTCCCTTCTGAAACCAGAAGCCAGGGCTCACCTCGACCGAAACACCTCGCTCATCAGGCACTCGACCATGAGCGTTTTCAGGCCGAGGCCTTGTTTCTTCACTTTGTCGTGGAGCTGATCGATGAGGAGGTCGTCGTTGAGCTCCATGGTGCGGCCTGTGGTGTAGGTGAGGAGCTGGCGGATGAGATGGCGGGAGAAGTGATCGGCGCGGGTGTCGTGGATGACACGCTTGAAGGTGGCGAAGTCTGTGTAGGTCTCGCCGGAGGGGAATTCGCCGGTTGTGTCGATCTTGGGGGCGTCTTTGGCTTTTTTCGGCTTCGGGTAGGTGCTGCGCCAGTGACCGACGGGATCAAAGGTCTCCAGGCTGAAGCCGAGCGGGTCGATCTTGCGATGGCATTCGGCGCAGGCGGCGTCGGCGCGGTGTTTGGCGAGGCGATCCCGAATGGTGGTGGCGCCGCTGACATCGGGATCAATGGCTGGCACGACATCCGGCGGAGGAGGTGGTGGGATGCCGAGGATGTTTTCCGTGACCCACACGCCGCGCGTGACGGGTGAGGTCTCGACGCCATTCGCACTCACCGTGAGCACAGCGGCCATGCCGAGCAGGCCGCCGCGATGCGTGTTGCCTTTGAGACTGACTTTTTGAAAGCCATCGGCGAGGCGCAGCGTCTTCGCTTCCGGCAGTTCGTAGAGTTTGGCGAGTTTCTTGTCCACGAAGGTGTGGTCGCAGTCGATGAACTGCGCGACGGAGCCGTTGTTCTTGAGCAGATCGCGGAAAAAGAGCCGTGCCTCGGCCTTCATCGAAGCAGGCAGGTCCTCGGCGTAGTAGGCGCGGTTCGTCTCGCGCGGCGGCGGTTGGGAGCCGAGGTCGCGCAGGTTCAGCCAGCTATCGAGGAAGCCGTTCACGAAGCCGTTGAGGCGTTCATCGGTCAGCATGCGCTCGATGTGCTTTTTGAGCTCAGCATCCTGCGTGAGCTTGCCGGCCTTTGCCGAGGCGAGCAGTGCTTCATCCGGCGGGGTGGCCCAGAGGGCAAAGGACAGGCGTGTGGCAAGGTCGTGGGGCTTGAGGGCCTTTGCGGACTCGTCGGTGATCTCACTGAGGTAGAGGAAGCTGGGAGAGCAAAGGATGAGCTTCACCGCATCAAGCGCGGCCTGTCGCGGCGATGCTTTTTCGGCGATGCGCTTTTCAAAAAGCACACGGATGGGCTGGCGGTCGGCATCGGTGAGAGGTCGGCGATAGGCTTTCTCCGCGAAGGCATTCAGTTGTTCGAGCGCTTTGGCCTCCTGGAAGCCGTCTTTGCCGAAAACGGCCACTTCCTCGGCGCTGGGCTTTTCGGGCACGGGACCGTGGATCTTGATCTCGCTGATGCGAATGTGCGGGAGCTTGCCTTCCTTTAAAATATGCGCCCGACCGACACCAGAGGAGCCGACATCGCTTTTGAACTCATCTTTGTACTTTTTGTTGATCGTGACGACGGAGGCGCGGGATTCAAAGGGGCCGTTGGGGAAGATGAAGCGCGGTGTTTGCCCCGCCTCCAGCCACACGCGGAATTTAAAACAGGTGGGCGTATTGTCCGGCAACACAGCGCTGGCGAGCAGCGGCTCGATGGCCTGCGGGTAGTGAATGTGGCCTTTGGTGATATCGCCAGGAACGACGCCGAGGATGAAGGGCTCGGAGAAGTCGATACCGAAGATGGCAGGATCGTAATGCGTGTCGCGATGCAACGCGGTGGCCTCGACCTCGAGATCGTAGAGGCCGGAGACGGGCACGCCCTTCAAGAAGTCCTCGATGTGGCCGTAACCGCCCTGGCGCGTGTCGGTGTTTGGCTGTTCGTAGAGATTGAGGTAGCGGAAGTTGAAAGCGGATTTGTGTGAGCCTTGCAGCTCCTCGTATTGCACGAAGTGGCTGTTAAACTTCCAATCCTTCGGCTCCATCGCCAGCTTGCCGAGTCGTGTCTCGACGAGGCGGTTCGCCGATTGGAAATACTGATCGACGAGGAAGCCGGAGGTCACGAGCGACTTACCGATGGTGTCCATGTGCTCAGTGGTCTTCTCCTTCGGAAAATCCGCCGTGAGACCCAGTGTGTCCACGCGGCGGCCAAACAGCACCGCGAGCGTGTTTTCATACTCGCGGCTGGAAAGGCGACGCATCACCGTGCGGCTGCCGGTGGTCTGGAATTTCGCATGTGCGGCCATCGTGCCGTCACGCAGTGCCCGGATCATCGCGATGCGTTCTTCATCCTTCGGTTGATCGGCCTTCTTCGGCGGCATCTCCTTCAGAGTGAGCTGGTCGATGATGTCGCGTGCTTCAATGAGATCAGCGACGGACTTCAGCGGCAGTTCGAACTTCTCAAACGCACGGTCCCCCTTCTGCACATCCGCGTCGTGGCATTCGAGGCAGTATTTGCCGAGGAACTGCTGCACCAGCTTCGGCTGCGGCAATTTGTCCTCGGCAAAAGCAGCGGACGCGAAAACCATCGCCGCCACTGTGGCGACGAAACGGGACTGACAAAGGGTGTGCATCACGCGAAACGGCCGGTGCTGTTGCCGAAGGAATCCGTCTCGACACCCATCTTCTGAGCGATGTCCACGAAGAGATTGCACAGCGGCACTTTGTTGATGCCTTCGCGTGGGACTTCGCGGAATTCGCCGTGCTTGTAGCCGCCGCCGGCGAGGAGGATGGGGAGGTCGGAATTCTTGTGAGAATTGCCATCGCCCATGCCGCTGCCGAAGAGCACCGTGGTGGAGTCGAGCAGCGAGCGCTCGCCGTCGTTCATCTTCGAGAGGCGGGCGACGAACTTGCCAAAGTGCTCGATCTGATACTTCTCCAGCGTGACGAGGTTCGCGATGGCCTCGGCGTCGTTGCCGTGGTGGGAGAGACCGTGCCAGTCCTTCTTGATGCCGAGATGCTGCGGCATGAAATCGCCACCGATCTCCAGCGTGGCGATGCGCGTGCTGTCCGACTGCAAAGCGAGCGCGACCATCTCATACAGCAGCGGCAGATCCTCGACCGCGTTGCGATTCGCAGGCTTGTCGAAGGGCGCTTTCGGCTTCGGCTGGTTCGTCCAGCGCTGGCGCAGTTCCAGACGCTTCTCCACATCGCGCACGGAGGTCAGGTATTCGTCGAGCTTGTCCTTGTCCTCTTTATTGACCTGCTTCGAGAGACGGTTCGCCTCGTCCAAAACGGAATCGAGAATGGATGCCTGCACCTGATTTTCCTGCGCACGACGAGCCTGACGCTCTTTCGAGTCGGTCACGAAGAGTTTTTCGAACAACTCCGCCGGATTCGTCACCGGCGGCACCCGCACACCCGACTTCGTCCACGCGATCTGACAGCCGCCATGAATGCCACCTTCCGAGCCAACCGTGAGCGATGGAAACCGCGTCTCAAAACCCACCTCATCCGCGAGGAACTGGTCGATGGTCACATTCCCATCCGGCCGATTTTGCGCCTCAGAGTTAAGTACGCCTGATAGAAACGAGTGCACCGCGAAATGCCCACCCTTCACGCCATGATCGAGACCGCGCAAAACCGTCATCTTGTCGCGGATGTCCCACACAGGTTCAAGCAGCGATGTCTTCTCGTAATTGCGGCCCTGAGTCGTGGGGAAAAGACTCTTCGTCTGATAGCCGAGCAGGTTCCCAATCGCCACAAAACGCCGAGCACCCAATCCCGCGCCTTTTGCCGCCTGAACGGAGCCGCCCACGGTCTTGGCCATGAGCGAGGACATGCTCGGCAAAGCTAGCGTGGCACCAATTGAACTGAGAAGAAAATGACGACGATTCATGAGGGGGGATTTTCGAGCAAGGGAACGATTAGGAAGGCCAAATTGTTGCAGCAGATGGCGGGCCAGAGCCAACGGCGAGTAAAAACCCGCAACATCCGGCCTGACGGCCCTGTTTTCAGGCTCCACCGATCATGAAACGCCTTTTGCCGTCTCTTCTCTTTGCTCTTTGCCCGCTGCTCTCCGCCTGGGCGCAGTCCAACATCCTCCTCATCCTCGCGGATGACTGCACGTTCACCGATCTCGCTATCTACGGAGGTCAAAATGCGAAGACGCCGAACATCGACCGACTCGCCTCGCAGGGCCTCGTTTTCGACAAAGCCTACGTCACCGCAGCGATGTGCCAGCCGTGCCGCGCGGAGCTTTACACCGGGCAGCAACCGATGCGGAATGGCTGCGCGTGGAATCACAGCGCCTGCCGCCCTGAGACGAAGAGCCTTCCGCATCATCTCGCGCCAGCGGGTTATCGCACCGGCATCGCGGGCAAGGTGCATGTGACGCCGAAGCCATGCTTTCCTTTTGAAGACGTGCCCGGCTTCGATGCCAATGCCGTGCGTGATCCCACAAATGCACACGACCTTGCAGGCGTTAAGAGCTTCATCACACGCGACAAAACGCAGCCCTTCTGCCTCGTTGTCGCATTGACTGAGCCGCATGTGCCGTGGGTGATGGGCGATGCCTCGAAGTATCCGCCAGCCAGCCTCAAACTGCCGCCGAACATCGCTGACACGCCGGAGACGCGGGAGGATTTCTCCAAATATCTCGCCGAGATCACTTACATGGACGGTCAGGTGGGCGAGATCCTAGCTGCGCTCGAGGAAAGCGGCAGAGCGCAGGACACGCTCGTGCTTTTCACCAGCGAGCAGGGATCGCAGTTCCCCGGCAACAAATGGACCTGCTGGGACACCGGCCTGCACACCACGCTCATCGCCCGCTGGCCTGGAAAAGTCGCCGCAGGCAAACGAACGAGCGCCCTCGTGCAATACGCCGATGTCACCCCGACGCTGCTCGACCTCGTCGGCGCGAAGACCTCGCACACCTTTGACGGCACCAGCTTTGCCGCCGTGCTGCGTGGAGAAAAGGCCACGCATCGCGACTACGCCTACGCTGCGCACAACAACATTCCCGAAGGCCCCGCGTATCCCATCCGCAGCATCACCGACGGCGAGTGGCGCTATATCCGCAACCTCACGCCCGACGAAATCTTCATCGAAAAGCACCTCATGGGCCTGCTCGGCGGCAGCGCCGCGCACAACCCCTATTGGTCGAGCTGGATGGCCACTGCGCTCGACAACCCGCACACCTACTCACTCGTCAAACGCTACATCCACCGCTCCGCCGAGCAGCTCTACCACACCACCGCCGATCCTGCCGAAATGAACAACCTCGCCGACAAACCCGAGCACGCCATGATCAAAGCCAAGCTCAGCGCTGCCCTTGACCAATGGCTCAACCAACAAGGCGATCCCGGCATCCCCCAAGACACCCACGAGGCTCACAAAGCCGGCAAACAAGGCAAACATCTGCATTTTCCGAAACCATGAAGCATCTCCTCCCATTCCTTTCGTCACTCGCCATGCTGTGCTCGACATTCGCGGCTCCGCCAAACATCATCCTCATCATGTGCGATGACGTGGGTTACTCGGACATCGGCTGCTTTGGCGGCGAGATCGAGACGCCGAACATCGACGCGCTGGCGAAGGGCGGCGTGCGCTTCACGCAGTTTTACAACACGGCGCGATGCTGCCCCACGCGTGCGGCGCTGCTCACCGGCCTTTATTCGCACCAAGCCGGCATTGGTCACATGATGGAGGATCACCGGACCAAAGCCGGCGAGAGCTACTCGGGCGATCTCAGCAAAAAAGCCGTCACCCTTGCCGAAGTGGTCAAAACGGCCGGTTATTCGACCTACATGACAGGAAAGTGGCACGTCACGAAAGTCACGAAGCCGCAAACCGAGGCTGACAAACATAACTGGCCACTCCAGCGCGGCTTTGATCGCTTCTACGGCACCATCCACGGCGCAGGCAGTTTTTTCGACCCAAACACGCTCACTCGCGACAACACCTACATCTCGCCTTTTGCCGACGCGGAGTATCAGCCGAAGGAGTTTTATTACACCGACGCGATCAACGACCACGCCGCACGCTTCGTCACCGAGCACGCGAAAAGCAGCCCTGAGAAGCCCTTCTTCATCTACATGGCTCACACAGCAGCTCACTGGCCCATGCACGCGAAGGAGGCCGACATCGCCAAATACAAAGGCCACTACGATGCGGGCTACGACAGCATTCGCTCCGCCCGCTTGGAGAAGATGAAGCGCCTCGGCCTGCTCGACGAGCGCTGGAAGGTCACGTCGCAGGCCGGTGAATGGGGCAAGGTGGAAAACAAAGCCTGGGAGTCCCGCTGCATGGAGGTCTTCGCCGCCATGATCGACTGCATGGACCAGGGCATCGGTCGTCTCGTCGATACGCTGAAAAAGAACGGCCAGTATGACAACACGCTCATCCTTTTCCTCCAAGACAACGGCGGCTGCGCCGAAGGCATGGGCCGCAACGGACCGCACCAACCACGTGCCGACAAACCCACGCTGCCAACTCTGGCGAACGACTTTCTCCAGCCCGACATGATCCCGAAACAAACCCGCGACGGCTTCCCCATGCGTCAAGGCAAGGGTGTCATGCCCGGCGGTGCGGACACCTACATCGGCTACGGCCAGAACTGGGCTAACGTGAGCAACACGCCCTTCCGCGAATACAAACACTGGGAGCACGAAGGCGGCATCAGTACGCCGCTGATCGCGCATTGGCCGAAGGGTATCGCCCAAGCGGTACATAACCAACTTAATGCCACACCGACGCATCTCATCGACCTCATGGCGACATGCGTGGACCTCGCAGGAGCGACTTATCCGAAGGAGCACAACGGAAACGTGATCCAGCCCATGGAGGGCGTCAGCCTCGCTCCCGCATTTGCCGGAAAGCCCATCGCACGCTCGCAGCCGATCTTCTGGGAACACGAAGGCAACCGCGCCATCCGCAGCGGCAAATGGAAGCTCGTTTCCAAACATCCCGGCGACTGGGAGCTCTACAACATCACCACCGACCGCACCGAGATGAACGATCTCGCCACGCTGCAACCCGAACGCGTGAAGGAAATGGCCACGCAATGGGACGCCTGGGCCAAACGCGTCGGCGTCATGCCATGGCCGCTCGGCGGTGGCGAAGGGAAGAAGGGCAAAGGCAAAGCGAGGTGACCCACGTTCAAGGCAATGCACTTTATTTTTGATGACCTCATGACGCAGCGAGACTGCTGGCGTGGACGATTTGAACCTGCAGACTTTGTTGAATGATCTGAGGTCAGACCTCAGTTTGCCGTCACCTGCCTCGCCCCATGATGATTCACCGCATTGCTCTCCAGGCACTCAGCCTCCTCGCCCTTTCTTGGTCCGGGGCAGTGGCAGCACCAAACATCATTTTGATCAACTGCGACGACCTCGGCTACGGTGATCTCGGCTGCTACAGTGCGAAGGATGTGAGCACACCTCGACTCGACCGCATGGCGGCTGAAGGGACAAGATTCACGGACTTCTCCGTGACCTCCGCATTGTGTTCACCTTCGCGAGCTGCACTTTTCTCGGGTAAATATCCAGGCCGTCTTGGACTCGCGACTGGAGTGCTGCGCCCAGATGCCAGGAATGGACTTTCCGGCAATGAGGTGACACTGGCCGAAGTCATGAAAACTGGGGGTCATGTTACGGGATGCATCGGTAAATGGCACCTCGGCTTCGTGAAAGGCATGAGGCCAATGGATCAGGGCTTCGACAGCTACTATGGCGTTCTTCACAACCTGGACCACTGGGAGACGGAGTACTTCGCGAAGGAGGGTGGCCTGCCGTTGCTGCGCGGCGACGTGGTCGAGAAACGTCCTGCCGTGCCTGCGGAAATGACCGCGCTCTACACTGCCAAGGCTCTGCGATTCATCGAACATAACCGGGGAAATCCTTTCTTTCTCTACATCGGCCACGCCATGCCGCATCTGCCATTTGACGCGTCACCTGCATTCAAAGGCAGGTCAAAGCGCGGGCTGTACGGCGATGTCGTTGAGGAACTCGATAACAGCACCGGTCAGATTTTCGACAAGGTGCGGGCGCTCGACCTCGATGCGAAAACACTCGTTATTTTCACCAGCGACAACGGCCCGGAGCGCAAGACACCCGGGAGTGCTGCACCGCTCAACGGCACGAAGCACACCGTCTATGAAGGCGGACTGCGCGTGCCCTGCATCGCACGGTGGCCCAGTCAGGTGAGTGCGGGGCGTGTGTGCGCTGAGTTCGTCTCCAGCCTTGATCTACTGCCCACGCTGGCCCGGCTTGTCGGTTCTCCAGTTCCGGCAAAGTTGGATGGAGTGGATCAGCTCGACCTGCTGCTTGGGAAGCCGTACGCGAAGTCAGCGCGCACCACGCTCTACTCGCTCTACGGTTATAAGGAACGACGCCTTGAATCCATGCGCATCGGCCCGTGGAAACTACACCTCTTTCCCAAAGCTAAGTTGTTCCACCTTCAATCCGATCTCGGTGAGACCACCAATATCGCGAGTCAACATCCAGACAAAGTGCAGCAGCTCACGGAAGCCGCACGTGAACATCGGATGAGCACATTGGGAATCCCATGAACTTCAAAGCTTGGAGACAGTGACCTTGATGCTTCTCACTTTTCAATGCTGCCCACTTCGGGCTGCGTCTCGGGAGCCTTGTCCTGCTTGATCTCCATTTCCACCCAATCGGGTCCGTCCTTGCCGCGTCGCCATTCATTGTAAACAAGCACCACGACGAGACCAAACAAAGCAGCGCTGGTCTCCAAAATGAAGGGTGTGGCCAGATAGCCAGCGATGGTCATGAAGGACTTCGCCAGCAGTTCACGCCCGATCTCGCTCACCTGCCAGACGATGACGACGCCCACGATGAAAGCGAGGAGGCAAAGAACAGGTGTGATCCACCAGCCTTTGGCCGGTGGGGTGGGGTGGTCTGACATGAGGGAGGTTTACTCCACCCGTATGACATTTCCAGCAGCCTCTCGTGATTCATCCGCCTCCTGGACAGGAATGGCTTTCAGGATTTTCACCGGCTGATTCTCGATTCCAAAAGGTGCCGGACGCACGCTGGCGGAAAGAGGCTGGGCTGGAATGACCGGCAGAACCACGGGAGGCCGGTGCTCGTGCTGTGCCAGGCGGTCATCAGCCACATATTTCCCCCAGATGCCAGTGCCAACGAGCACGAGCAGGAAAATGAAAAGGCCAGCAGGCACCGGGGAGCGACTCGCCCGGCCCCTCAATTGCGGCGTGGACAGTCGTCCGATGGAGCCACGGGGAGCCACCCAGTCACCGTGATTTTCGATGAGGTAACGATAATCTCGCGGCCCGCCGAGGACACCGCCCGGCAGTTCATTCAGAATCTCTGCCGCATCCACCTGAAGATACTGGCTGTATCGGCGCAGGAAAGCGCGGGCGTAGGTCATGCTGCCAAAGGCTGGATAATTGTCCTGCTCCAGCAGATGCAGCTTTGCCACCGGGATGCGAGTCTCATGCGCGGCATCGAGCAGGCTCAGGTCGCGTGATTCGCGAGCGGCTTTGAGGGTCTGTCCGATAGGGGTTAG